>JAZDDD010000586.1:0-5677 GCA_036679545.1 Gemmatimonadota bacterium
ACGCACGGCTTCTTCCAATGCGTCAACTGAGTTTGCGTCTTCATGCTGTCCGCCTTCAACGGCTGCGGCTGCATACCCCCGCGCGGCGAAGTGATCGACCAAGGTTCCTTCTAAATGTTCTTCTACTCCTAGAAGGATGATCGTAGGAAGGTGCCGTGCAAAACCGCGACTTTTCAGTGTGTCGGCAAAAACCGTGAATGGCGGGCTGTGTGCTGATGTTGTGTGCAGGTCCAATAGGTAAACGTCGCCGCGTGATTCCGATATCGTAGTGTCGATGACGTCGGATAATTCCTGTTGTTCCCGGTCTTCCGCTGACGACGGTTTGGCATGGCGACCCTGAAGGTGCGGCCGATTCCAATTCCGGTTTAAGTCTCTGTTGATAAAGCGCCGGTTGGCTGCCAACGCCGCGATGTTGCCAACGAGCGCTACAAACCTTCCGCTGGTTACTCCGCCATTCGTCTCGAGGTCGTTGACGATGCGTTCGAGCGCGGTCGCGCCAGCGGGTTCGTTACCGTGTAGAGCACTAATGACGATGAGTGTTGGTCCGTCCCCGGGGCCCTCAATACTGCCGAGGCAACGCCTTGCTTCGGTGCGTCCAGAAACGCTAGGCATTGCGGTGCTCAATCGGTCTCAGCCTCTTTCAACTTTTCTTGGATGAGCTGTCGCGAAATGGGCATGAAGTCCGCCTCGGTGACAACACCGACAAGCTTTTCGTTTTTGACTACGGGGAGGACGGGAAGTCGGTGTTGCGACATCAACTCGATAGCGTCGAGTGTTGTGGTCTCGGGTGTGATTGTAATGAGTTCGCGTTTCATGATATCTTTCACCGGCATGCTCAGACCTGCCTCACGCACTTTCCCACTTGCGACGATCCTCAAGATAGACCGATACGATACCAGGCCCACCAACCTATGTTCGTTGTCTTCTACCAGTACGTGACGAATGCGCTGTTTGTCCATTAAAAAGGCTACAAGATCGACAAGTTCGTCCTCGTTCACGGTGAATAAGTCGGTCACCATGTACTGTTCCACGGTTAGATAATTGCGTTTCCAACCGCCAGCTTCTTCGAGCCGCGCCAGCGGCCATTCGTGTGCGGGCGCTCCATCTGTCTGACGATCTACGGTTGCAGCGGTGAGAGCCGCCAGTCGTTCGGCCCGTGTCCCGGACGTTCGCAAATTCGCCATGGACCGTAACAACCACTGTGCCCCCGTCCGACCCGATTCAACACGCGCCTCGATAATTCCCAGATATCGATCAACATCGCCGGTTGCTACGTTGGCGTCGAGCAGGCCTTCGCGTGCCACGGGGAGGAGCTTGTCACGGATCAGATCAGTTGCTTTGATGTCCTCTCCGTCCAACCAAGTAAAAACCGCGTTCAGTCCGTGGCGTGCCGCAGACAGGAAGTTGGCTTTGGCGTCGTCGAAATCCATGCGTCTGGTGAGGTCATCAAACCTAGTCCGCGACGCGCTCACCAAACCAATCCAAAAAGCTGCGTTCGCCACCTCATCGACCGGACTTGGCCCGGCAGGAATTGATCTGCACTCGATTCGAAGATGCGGTTTGCCGTTAGAGATTCCATAGCAAGGACGGTTCCAGCGATACACCGTACTGTTATGGAGTTGGAGGGCTTTGAGTTTCGGCACCCTATCGGCGGCCAACTCGGCAAACGGATCTTGATCGACTTCGGTGGCCATGAGGACCCGAAAACGCATGATGTCTTGTTGAAAAACCTCCACCGCAGATTTATCAACCCATTTCTCGCCAAAACTGACTCGCGGCGCCAACTCTCTCAGATGTGGCGATGCGCTCCGTGTGTCCAGGGACTGTTGGAACAGCGCAATTCGTGTTTCGGCCCACAAGCGCCGACCAAAAAGGAGTGGCGAATTGACAGATGCGGCGAGAACCGGTGCCGTCAACGCCTGGGCCGCGTTGTAACAGCGCGCAAACTCTTCGGCGCTGACCTGCAGGTGGACTTGAAAGCTGGTATTGCATGCCTCCAACATCGCCGAGTCGTGTTCGATGTGTAACTCGTCAGTTCCATCGATATGGAGTCTGTATGCTCCACCCCTCATTTTTGTAAGAGCCTCGTTAAGCGCGTAATAACGTGGCCGCGGTGTGATGTTGTCCAACGAGAGATCGGACTTGCTCAAACTTGGCAGGATACCGGTGAGCACAACCTCACCACGGTGTTCTCTCGCGACTCGCCGCACGAGTTCGAGACGTTCCATCAACTGACCTTCCAACGCTGCGAAACAATCACCGGTCAAAACGAACGGATCGAGGTTTGTCTCTAAGTTGAATAGTGCAAGTTCGGTTGTGAAATTGGCGCCTTCTAACTCAGGAAGCAGTTCGGTCGCAATCGGCGCTGGTCGCCATCGGTGATCCACCAGGAACATCTCCTGTTCCGCGCCAATACGTGTGACACCGGATTCGATCATGCCCTCGGCGATCATGTGTTCTAGGGCGCGCAGATCGTCCAACAACGATTTGGTGAATAACCGAATGGCTTCGGGCCCGAGATCGGGAGCTACGTCTTGTCTGCCCATGTTGTGAAGGATCTCGCTGGTAGCGGATTGCGTGCAAGCCGGAAGATATCAGTTCCTTTGGGTCCAGCCAGAGCCTTGCGAATGCGACCACATCAAGCACCTTCTCCGTTTCACCCAAACCGGGGACGACGGGATGTTGCTCGCTGTGGTGGGACTGCTTGCCGCGAGCCAGATCATCGAGGCGCGGGTTGCCATCGAGGCAACGACGAATGGCGCTTCGGTGGAAATGGAGTATCTGGTTGCCGCACCGTCGAACGGACTGACTTTTGACGCCATCAAGTGGCCCGGTCAGACGATCTCACTTGAGGGGTCGGCTGCGTTGACAGTTCGGGACCTGGGCGGTTTGCTCAGGATCGAACCAATGGAAACCGGCCCGGAGACGTTCCGGTTGGTGTACACTGTCACGGGTAACCGCGAGCGTGTTCCGCTTTTCGTACCGAACCTTCCGACAATTCCCGGAACGACCACGATCGCGATATCGGTGAGTGGTGTCGCCGCTGGCGCCTCGCTCGCCGACGCGTTTCCTCGCGTTAGCCGGCAGAGTGACGGCACACTCCTCGGGCAACCGGCCAACATGCCCAGTTTTGTGCTCCTGCCAATCGAAGGCGGTATCAACCGTGCACGTCTTGCCGACAGTTTGGTGTTGGTGATGTTGCTTGCCGCCTCGGTCGTGTGGATCGTGTGGCGGGTTCGGTCCGCGACATGACAGACACGTTCATTTACATACTGGTTGTTTATCTGGCGATCGTTTTCGCGATCGCAATCTGGAGTGCCCGTCATACAAAAACCGAGGTCGATTTTCTGGCGGCGGGTCGCTCGATTGGTCCGTTTGTTGGCGGTGCCGTGTTGGCGGCCACACAGATCAGTGCGGGGACGTTGGTCGGTACGTTGGGGCGGCACTATTTAGCCGGTGTATCGTGGTGGTACGTGTGGCTGGGGATGTGGGCCGGTTGGCTCGTTTCGGCATTTTACGTGGCACCAAAATTACGACGTTTCGGAGCGTTGACCGTACCGGACTATATCGCAGCGAGGTTTGGGAGCGAACGAGCGCGCGCGTTGGCCGCCATTCTCATTATCGGTTCCTATTCAATCTTATTGGTTGCGCAGTTCCAAGCGTCCGGTGAAATCGCGCAGGCAATCTTTGGGATGCGACCCATCAACGCCATGCTGTTCCTGGTGGCGAGTACCTCGTTGTACACGTTGATGGGCGGGGTCCGCAGCAGTTCCTACATCGACTTTCTGCAGGCACTCATCATTGTCATTGCGTTGGCAGTCGCCGTTCCGGTGTTGTGGCGGCAGGTTGGTGGATTTGGCCCGTCGCTGGCCTTCCTCGACGCGCTCGACTCCAGGATCCTTGGTTGGTACTACGGACCGAAAGAGTTGATCGCGGCCGGAGCCGCCTTCGGATTGTCGATAATTGTCGCCCCCTACGAATTGACACGTTTTTATTCCATGCGCGACGAACGTACCGTGAAGCTCGCGATTTTCGTATCCATCGGGTTTCAACTTGTCATTGGTCTCAGCGTGCTTGCGCTTGGGCTCTTTACCCGTGTCCTGTTCCCCAACCTTGCGTCCATCGATCAAGCAAGTTCGATCATGGCGTTCGAAGTGCTACCACCAATTATCGGATCGTTGCTCATCATTGCGATGATAAGTGCAATCATGTCCACCGTGAATTCGATTCTGCTCGTGACCGGTGCTTCGTTTGCGCACGATCTGTACGGCAAGTTCATACGGCCCAATGCAAGCGATCGTCATCGCATCAATGTGAATCGGCTTGCCATTGTCGTTTTGGCGGTCGTCCCCATGATATTTGCCCTCCAAAAACTCGGCGATGTTCAGTCGATCGTCGTGGCACAGACGAAATTCATTGCGAGTTTTTTCTTCGTTCCCGTTGTCTTTGGGTTGAACTGGCGCGGCGGCACGGCAGCAGGCGCAATTGCCAGCATGCTCGGCGGTTTTTTGGCATGTCTGGCGTGGGAATTGACCGGGCAGCGGGGGTTTGCCGAACACGGCATCGATGCTGTGGAGGTTGGGGTCGTCTCGAGCATAATTCTCTATCTGGTGGTGTCACGTTTTACACAAGCGGTGCCGCTGGGTAACAAGAAACCGTTCTTCGACTAGTGTCCGTTTTTGGGACGGCGGCTGGCCAGTTTGTCCGTTTTTTGGAATATCTGACAAGATACAATTTCACTAAATCTTTTTGCGACAATAGGTTACGAGTGCTAAAACCTTGGCATACCTTGTGCCGTAGGGGTGTGTACAATGTCGCCTGTTTCTAGTGCCCGGTTCCAAGCTGCTCTGGCAGACCGCTACGCGTTCGATCGTGTGTTGGGGCACGGAGGTATGGGCACTGTCTACTTGGCTCGGGATGTCAAACACGGACGGTCTGTGGCCATAAAGGCCGTATTCCCGGAACTGGTATCGACGGTTGCGACGGCGAAATTTTTGCGCGAGATCCGGCTGACCGCCAGACTCCAGCATCCGCACATCCTTCCGCTGCTTGATTCCGGCGAGGTTGCGGGGTGCGCTTACTACGTCATGCCTTTCGTAAAGGGCGGCTCGTTACGTGATCTGCTTGAACGCAAAGGGCGGTTGTCATTGCGTGAGGCAAGACGCTTCGTGCGGGGCCTCGTTGGCGCTCTGGAACATGCACACGAAAATCGAATCGTGCATTGTGATATCAAGCCGGAAAATATCCTGATCTCCGGTGGGCACGCCGTGCTCACGGACTTTGGCATCTCGCGGGCGGCCAACACCGACAATCATCCCTGGCGCGCAACGCTCGACTCGGCGGCGGGAACAGCGGCATATGTAAGCCCCGAACAAGCAAGTGGAGATTCGGTGGTGGGCTCGCGGTCGGACGTTTACGGTTTGGCTTGCGTGGTTTTTGAGATGTTGGCGGGGCGCGCGCCCTTTGAAGGAGCCACTGATCTTGCGGTCGTGTCGAAACGTTTTACCCAATTGCCGCCGTCATTGAGCCGAATTGCTGCGCATGTTCCGTCCGGTGTGTCAGCTGCCGTGCGCCGCGCCATGTCCGTCGATCCAGACCGGCGGTATCGAGATGTTGGGAAGTTTCTGCGCGCGTTTGAGCGCGGCGTGACGCTCGGCACGCGTCCGGTGGCCGGTGT
>JAZDDD010000587.1:0-9624 GCA_036679545.1 Gemmatimonadota bacterium
TCGAACGTCGAACAATTGAAGGTTGAGCATTCAGTTTCCAAGACAGCTCTTGTGGCCAACCGTTAGGCGGGTGCGCCAACGCCATGGCGGGCGAAAAATTCTTCGCAGGCGGCGTGTACTTCGGTCCATGTGCCCGTAAAACTCTGCGCATTTGGCAATGACTCTAGCAACAACTTTCCATAGGGCATTGTCACGACGCGACCGTCGAGTATTACAACAACGCCGGAGTCAGACTTGGATCGAATGAGCCGCCCAAACCCCTGTTTCAGCTTAAGAGCGGCGTGGGGTACCAAGTAACCCATGAATCCGTCTTGTCCGTGGTCTGACAGTTGCTCGAGTCTGGCGGCCGTTACCGGTTCGGACGGCACCTTAAACGGGAGCTTTGCAATCACCAGAGCGCGTAACGCGCGTCCCGGTACGTCCACACCTTCCCAAAAACTATCCGTTCCGAGCAATATCGCGGACCCGGACTCTCGAAACCGGCGCAGGAGCCTGTCCCGGTGCCCCTCGCCCTGCACGAGCAACGGCCATCGACTTGAGAGTTGGTTCCGCAGCATTTGGGCCGCGCGGCGCAAAGCCGCATGACTTGTAAACAGCACAAACATTCCACCGTCTGCCGCATGGGCCAGTTGGACAATGGCCTGCGTCAGGGCCAAATGATGTGCGTCGGGTTCGCGTCTCGGGTCAGGCAGATCCGTTGGTATCCCAAGCAGGCACTGACTTTGATAGTCAAATGGCGACGGTAGAATCTCAGCGTCCCTTGCGCGTGACGGTTGAATGTCCAACCCAAGACGACTCTGCAAAAAGTCGAACGTCCCACCGATGGAAAGCGTGGCGCTTGTCAAAACGACCGTGTCAACTCGGTCGAACAGGGAGTCCTTGAGGATTGGAGCCAGGTTGAGCGGTACCGATGAGAGACTCACCGGGAATGGTAACCCGGCAAACGGACGGGCACCCCGTCGTTCAATCCAACGCACGGTTTCCGTATCGGTTTGGGGTCGCAACGTCAACAACATCCCGTCGAGTATTGATTCGAGACGTCGTACCACACCACGCAGTTCCTTCAATAGTTGGGAACGACTTTCGGTTGGCTCTCCGACTTCCATGCGATCCGCCACGGTCTCGACACCATTGTGTAACTCACGCAACACCGCCACGAAGTTGTCCAGACCAACTCCCAAACCGTCGCCCCACACAGCATGTTGCGGGAATTCGTGGTCCAACCTCAGCACATGGTCTTTACCAGCGGTCAGCATGTCGGCCAGGGGTTCAAACACAAACTGGGCTCTGCGTCTTGCACCATCAACGGCAGGCAACAGTACCGTCCGACACAATTCGATGGACGCCTTGCTCAACGAGTCATCTTTCGTCGCAAGATCGGATATGAGGGTCGGTATCAGCCCACGTCCGTTGCGTTCCAGCCGACTCAAGAGTCGAAAGACGCCATACGTTGACACTTGATGACCTAGGTGTTTGGCGGCCGTGTCCTCGAGATGGTGTGCTTCATCGAGGATGAGTCTTCGGTACGGCGGTAACACGGCCGCATCGCGCCAATTATCTGAGCTACGACGGATAGCGAGGTCCGCGGCCAGCAAATGGTGGTTCACGACGACAATGTCCGCTTCCGCAGCACGCCGACGTGCTTGAAATACAAAACAGTTATCGAAATACGAGCAATCGAGTCTGGTACAAAGATCCGCTTCCGCACTCACCTCGTCCCAAACTTCAGACGATGGTTGCTCCACCAGATCGGACAATGATCCGTCCGCGGTGTGCTCCGCCCAACCGGCAATTTGTTCGAGTTCCTTTTCCCGTTCAGCCTCTAGCAGGGACCCGTGTCCGCGCGCGTATTGAAGCCGCAAGCGACACAAATAGTTTCGCCAGCCCTTGAGCATCGCAAACGTTGGTGGCCTCTCATTTTCAGCAAACGCTCGTGCAAGCACGGGAAGGTCTTTGCCAACCAGTTGTTCCTGCAGGTTGATCGTGTTTGTAGATACGATGGTTCGCTCATCGTTGATCCGCGCCCATTCCAGCGCCGGGATGAGATACGCGAATGACTTCCCAACTCCCGTTCCCGCTTCAAGGAGGGAGACGCCGCCGTCGTTGTACACGTCGGCCACGTACGACGCCATGTCCCTTTGACTGGGACGGTCCTCAAAAACACCCAGTTGCTCAGCAATCGGAGATTTAGGGCCGAGCAGATCGGCAACCGCGACGGGGTCGAGCGCTTTGTTACTCGGCGCACGTGGGATCTCGACGACGACGTAAACATTCGTTGCCTCGTTGTCCACGATGCCAAAACCGATTCCGGCATCGTGTAAACGCGAGGCGACGCTGAGGTCGGCCTGAGACGGTTCGAGTATGCCACTGGGGTGGTTGTGTACGAGCATTTCGCCGGCGGACGCGACGCCAGGGAGTGCAAGCACGGCGGACACCGTTCCACGGGCTACGGGCCGGATAGTGACGAGAGTTCCCTGCTCGTCGACGTTGGCTACGAACGATACTTCCCTACCGCCCGCTCCCTCGATTTCGCGCCGGATGGTGGCACGTACATCGGGAGCAATGCGGTCCGTCGTCACGTCTTCAGCTCGCGCTTTTTCGCTGCGGGGAAGAGAACGTTGTTGAGGATGAGCCGATATCCCGGCGAGTTGGTGTGCAGGGAAAGATCCGTCGGCGGATCGCCTATGCGATGTTGTGGATCTTCCGGATCGTGGCCACCCAAAAACGTCCAGGTGCCTTCACCGTACTCGCCGTGAATGTACTTTGCCCACGTAGCGCCATCCTCGTACGCAAGTATCGTCACGCCGGGCTTGAGACGCGCGCGGCTGAACGACGTGGTTAATCCATAAAAATCGGGCACAACGTTGCGATGGTTCTGAACGAGCATTGTTGGGACTGGATCGATTTTAGCACTGAAATCGAACAATCGGGACGAACCCAAGGGCTGACGTTTGGGGGGATTGTTGACCTGGTGCCCATCAATGTTTGAGAAGCTGGCTGTGGCTGGCGATTGCTCCAAGGTCACACCGTCAAATGCGAATGTACGATCCCAACGCATTTTTTGTGTGGCCCCGGGATCCATGGGTGTCCCGTCGCTGTACTGCGCCGCAACATCAACACCCTCGGCGGCCAGTGCAATTTCGAGCGTCTCCGTAGCCGTACACATGGCGAAAAGAAATCCGCCGCCTTCAACAAAGTCCCGGATGCCACCGGCCACCACTTTCTTCAGATCAGCAACAGTCGGATAGCCCAACGCACGGGCAGTTTGCTGATTGTGGCGTACCATCTCTGCAAGCCAGGCTGTTCCACTATACGATAGATAAAATTTGGAGTACTGTCCCGTGAAGTCTTCATGATGAAGATGCAACCACTCGTAGTCCGCGAGTTTGCCTTCGGCGACATCCGGATCCCACACGCTTTCGTATTCGATCCCGGCATACTCCAGGGACATGCGCACGGCATCATCCCAAGGCGCCGCCGTCGGGGGGACGTAGACCGCAACTTTCGGAGCCTTTTCGAGAGGAATGGCGTCCATGTTGTTGGCCGCAATGACGCCACGAATATTGACGAGGTCCGTGTCACTTATCCGTTCAAACGTCACTCCCGCCAACGCTGCATCACGCGCGGTCACTTCGTTGTCCGGAATCAGGAAGCTGCCACCTCGGTAGTTCAACAACCACTCCGCCGTTCCGCCAGCCGTCAGTGTTCGAAACGTCACACCGTACGCTTTGAGGTGGTTGACCTGTCTATCGTCCATCGGGATGAATAGCCAATTCGCCGCCGTGCCACCGCGGACCAACCGCCCACCGGCCGTCAGCACCAAACCGCTGGCAATTCCCTGCACGAATGTCCGTCGATCTAACGGGTTCACCGACACGAACGGGAGTCGATCAGTCATTTGGTACGGCTCCACGCAGCCGATCAAGGGCTCGGCGCGCAATCGGGAGGATGGCACTATCCGGGTATCCGAGAATCAACTGCTCGAGATGAAGTTGGGCGCGGTCGGCCTGGCCCATCTGTTCGTATGCTCTTGCCAGATAAAAAAGCGCAGGGGGCGCCGCCACGCCCGCGGAATCAGCATCGAACGCCGCCTGCAGCAGTGACTCCGCTTTCTGCGAGTCATGTCGTTCGACAGCGATCATCCCGGCGAAGCCAAAAAGATCCGCTCCGCCACCTTCAGGCGGCAGCCCTTCAGCAGCCTCTTTCAGTTTCGCGACGGCCCGCGCCGAATCGCCCCGCCGCAGATACAACAATCCCGCCCCCAAATCCGGCACGGTGTCTGTTTCGATTTGCTGGATCAACGCTAGGACGGTAGTTCGTTCCGTGGCTTCTTCCCGGCTTCCCGCGCGCGGGCCGGCCAACCGGAAATAATCCGTGGCGCCGCGTAAGTCGCCCCGATACAACGTCAACCAACCCCGCAACGCCAATGTCTGCACGGTTGAATCATCAGACAACACGCGTTCCGCCCGATCCAACTCGCCCTCAGAGATCCAACCCCACACTATGCGGTTGCGAAGCTCGGGTACATCTTCTCGAGGTAGACGATCCACCCATTCGTTGAAACGCTCTTCCGCCTCGTCAACACGTCCCGACTCGGCCATGACCCGTATCAACGTGGCGATTGGTCCGGCGGCGTTTTGCTGATCTGGGTCGGTCTCTTCCGCGATTTTTGCCAACATGCGTTCGGCCGAGCCACGATCCCCGGCCTCGACAAACGCGCGCGCCGCTTCTAACCGGGTACGTTCCGCGGCCGCACCCGTCGACAACGATGCAATTCTCTCCAATGCTAACCCGCGTGCACGCGCGGCATCCGCTCCTCGCTGCAAGCGAGCGCGATCGGCAAACCGACGGAGGTAAGGAGCACTGCGCGCCTCATCAGTCAAGGCGCCATCGAGCAAATGCCAGGCCTCCATCGGTTTTCCCCAACCCAACAGCAGATCCGCACCCAACCGCGCGGCGACCTCATCATTGCCCAGGCCGGTTAACAACTCCGCTATATCATCCTGATTCTCCCGGGGAGCCCTTGCAAGATTTGCGACGGCCGTAGATAGCAGTGCTGTGTTTGTCCGCACGGCGTCACGCCACTGCGCGGCGGCTCCGACCCAATCGCCGGTTTCCGCCGATAGCTCCGCCATATCTTGTGCCAGCGCAGCATCACCAACCGTCCTCACACCCTCACCGAGAATGTCCGTTGCGACTTGGGCGTCGCCAAGCTTTACCATCGCGCGCGCCCACTCGGCATATGGCTCCGCGCTACCGGGCGAGACGGACATCCAGGCCCGCGCGGCGGCTTCCAAACCATTCGCATCCGCCAGCGCGGTCAGCACACGTATTTGCAACGATCGCACCGAACGGTTGTCGGGTTGTACCACCAACGCCGAATCGAGTCTTGGCAGGAGAGAATCGAGTTTGTTGGATGGTGTTAACACACGCTCGAGCCCCAACAGGGCGGAGAGGTTCGCGGGATTTGTTTCGAGGGCACGCAAATATTCGCCGGCAGCATCGTCCAACCGCCCGGCGCGCTCCATTTCAAAACCTCGCGCGAGATCGGCCTGCCGGCGTTGTGCGTGTGCGGCGCCGGTGAGTGTGACCAGCAACGCCAGAGTGAGGAAATTACGAGACGCCAGCGTTGAGCCTCCGGAAATAATTGAGAATGATACGACGCTCTTCCGCCGAGTAGCGGCGCAGCTGTTCCCAACTGGGATACGGATAGCGCACGCCAGGACCGGTAGCCGCCGGATCGAACGGTGCGGGTTCGCCGATAACATCTTGCTCGGCGGTAACGCTTTCGCGTTCTTTTTCGTCGTCTTCTTCATCACTTCGCAACGAACGGCCCGCGTCGAGAAGTTTCCGGAACAAATCCTCTTGCCGTTGAAGTGTTTCCGCATCGAGCCGGCCCGCAGCCAGCTCTTCTGCGATTTCGATAGCCTCTTCGGCAAGCTCTTCTGTACCATCGAGCAGGCCCTCTTGGGCCGCCATGCCCTCCAGGTCTTCGCCCAGGGACTGTTGTTGATCCGCGAGTTGCTGTAGTTGTTGAAGCAGTTGCTCACCGCCTTGCGGCATCAGTGGCATCACCCCGCCGGTTTCCGCGTTCAACGCCTCCTGTTGCGCCGCCATCTGTGCCATCTGCTCCATCGCCTCGGCCATGCCGGATCCAGATTCCGAGCCTTCGACATCGCCACGGTTGCGCAAGAGCGCGGCGGCAACCGCGTTCAAACCGTCCAACGCTTCCGATGCGAGTTGCCCGGCCTGTCGTGTGTTGGGCGTGGGTTGTTCAAACTGTTGTAGTGATTCCGTCATCTTGAGGCGAGAAAATCCTAACGACGTACTCAAGTTGGGAGACACCAGTGCGTTTTTTCCGGCCGCGTTTTGTAACCGTTCAATAATTTGATCTACACCCTGTCTTACCGCTGCCTGTTCTCCGCGGATCTCAGCACCCGTTTCGCCCCGCTGCATCCTATTTGCGAGGTCTGACTCCCGGCGGGCCAAGTCCGCAGTCTCCGCCAGGGCCATGTCCATCTGTTGTAACACTTCGTCTTTCCAGTCGTCACGCATCTGCTCGAGTTGCTCGCGAAGATCTTCGGGAATCGACTCGAGTTGTTGTGAGGCCTGTTCGCCGCTTTGCTGTGCCTGTTGCGATTGACCCTGTTGTGACTGCTGAGCGCCTTGCTGCATACTTTGGGACGCGCGACCTGCCTGCTGTTCGGAGCGCTCCACCCCTTCAGTCTGTTCACCAGCTTGCTGCATTTTGTTTTCAAGTTGATCGAGTTGCTCTTGCAGCCGTTGGGTGTCATTTGCCAGGGTTTCTTGGGCCTGTGCGGCGGCGGAGTCCGATTGCTGACCCGTCTCCATCGCCTCGTTCAGTTCTTGTTGTCGCTGGGCAAGCTCTTCGGCGTCGTCGGCAAGGGTAGACATAGCACCTTCCATCGCGGCGCGTTCGAATAGCTCCTGACTGCGTTCGAGCTGTTGTTGCATCTGTTGTTGTTGTTCGATCATGCGCTCAAGCGCTTCGCGCATCGCTTCGATTGCTCCATCATCGCCTGCAGCTCGGCCAACTGCCGGTGTAACTCCGGATCGGTCATGCCGGCTTCCCAGGCCGACTCCGCAATTTCTTGGAGGTCTTGCGCGAGTTGTTCGGCCTCGTCGATCAACTCGGATTGCTCTTCGGCAACTTCGGCCGCGCGTTCGGCTTCGCTGAACTCCAAGCCTTCTTCGCCCCGTGGTTGCCCCTCATCTACCCTTTGTTGTGTCGCAGCGAGATTTTCGGTTTCACGTGTCAATTCCTCTTGGCGAGCACGTAACGAATCCGCGTCTGCTGCCAATCGATCCGTGGCATCGCGAACTGCCTGACGCAACTCGCTCTGCGATGGTAGACGAAGCGCAAACTCCCGTGTCTGGGCGACCTGGGGCGTGGGCGCATTGTCAAACGCCCGAATGCGGTAGAACACCGTGTCGCCGGGCCCAAGACCACGATCGTTGAGATCGAGAAGCCATGAAAGCACCGCTCGATCGGTTGCCGCATCCGGCCGTAGCAGGGTATCGACACGCGCGTCCGCCAACCCGTCCCCACCACGACGCATGACCGCTTCCACGAGGCTGAGACCGTGATCGTCGCGAACATCCACAACAACCGGTTGACGCAAACTAGGTGGCGCAACCGTATCAACACCGGGCAGCGGTACGGTGATTAACGGAACGCTATCACGAACCACCGTCACGGTGAGAGTTGGTTCCGGTTGATCCAAAACGCCGCCATCGAGTGGCACCACCTCCAGCGCCCAAGTGCCACTGGTCCGAACGGGCGTCACGCCTTCGAAGGTGTTCTCCTCAACAGACAACGAAATACGACGACCGTCTGGAGATTTCCAGCGGGCATGTTCCAAACCGACTGTTGCACTTCCCGTGGTGATGAGAACGGTACCCGCAGGCAGCAAAACGCTGTCACCCGGCTGTACGGCCTCGTCGGTTCGGGCCAAATAATTTGGGAAGCGGGTGTACAACGTGAGGTCGGCTAGAAAAGCCGGTACGGAAACTCGGACATGTACGATGTCGGACTCACGCCCGGATGATTCGGCGCGTAAAAAACGATCAGCGTTCAGCGGCCCCAGTTGGAGGATAGCTGTTCCGGCGGAATCCAACTCGACGGGTTGAGAAGACCATGCCTCTCCCGGTTCACGGGAGAACAACTGGGCTTCGTCTCCGCCCGTCACCCTCACGGTGAGGATGACCGTTTCGCCCCGGTTAACTTGAGTGCGATCCAATTCAATTGTCACCGCACCCGAGGACGGGGCCAACGTAGCGACGGGACTCCAGAACCCTCCGGCATCGGGATGGGTTGGGTTCGAGGCGGCAAACACAGATGCTCCCAGCATACCGACTACGGCCCCGGACCACATTGAACGTGTTCCGCGACGACGCATCTCATGCAACGCACCTTTGCCGTGCAAGTCGAGCCACTGTCGACTTTGCGTATCGGCAACCTCGACGAGCACGGGACTCCCGTTGGCTACACCGAAGATCATGCCCAACAGGGACCCACGTCGCAATCCGCCCGCTGTTTCAACCGAGTCGGCGATCGCGGCAGGCCGGAACGTGTGGGATCGGTGACGATAAACGTAAACACCGCCCACAACGACGGAGAACACCAAGGCCCACGCCGGCAACACAAGGGGTGGGACTGATCCCAGAACACCGGTTTTCGCCGCGAGCACACCGACGGCTAACGCGGCGAGCACCGCGCCTGTTGTGCCCAACAGCACGCCGGCGCTTTCTCGAAACAACAATTCGCGGCGGCGCGACTCGAACCAGCGACCGGTGCGTGTCATTTGAACGCCGTGACCGCGTAAACGAAAAGATTTACACCCATACGTAACGCCTTCTCACGGATTTCCTCAGGATCATCATGCACGTCAAGATCCTCCCATCCGTCTCCAAGGTCGGTTTGATATGAATAGAACACTGCCAACCGGTCCTCGAGGAAGATACCAAAACCCTGGGCGGGTTCGTTGTCGTGTTCGTGGATTTTAGGAATCCCCGCCGGGAACTCGTAGACGATGTGATATACCGGGTGTTCAAGCGGCACCTCAACCAACGGATGATCGGGAAAGACCTTCGCCATTTCGCGGCGAAAAGACTCATCCATGCCGTAGTTATCATCTGCGTGCAAGAATCCGCCATTCTCCAAATATCGGCGGAGCGCCATGATCTCCTCATTGTTGAAGAGGACGTTTCCATGGCCCGTCATATAGATGAAGGGGACTTCCCACAGCTCGGGGCTCGTCAGGGTTACGACCCGCTCACGATCCGATACAGCTAGGGCTGTTCGCTTGTCAATTTCATGGAGCAGGTTGGGTAGGCTGGAGGGATTTGCGTACCAGTCCCCTCCCCCATCGTACTGGACTCGACCGATGGTGAGTTCGGGGTCGGGGTGGACGGGGAAGACCCCGATGAGTCCCGCGAGGAGACATGGCAGCATGAGTCTCATAAGGAAGTAATGACCTTGTACGCCTCGTTTCGCGAGATACCCATTTCACTAGCAAGCCGAGCAGCGGCATCCCGGCCGGTCTGACCCGAATCGAGTAACGCCTGGCCGTGCTTGCGGGCCTCCGCCTCATCAAAAAGCCG
>JAZDDD010000588.1:0-15653 GCA_036679545.1 Gemmatimonadota bacterium
CTCGAGTTGATGACCGCGTTGTTAGAGGTCGGCGCGGACCCCAACGCACGGCTCAAGAAACCGTTGTGGTTCACCACGTACAACAATGACCTTTTGCGTGTTGACCGAACCGGCGCCTCGTCGTTTTGGCGTGCCGCGTATGCAACCGATGTCGATGCCATGCGTCTCCTCGTGCAATACGGCGCCGACCCGAACGTCGCTACGACCAAAGTGCCCCAGCGGTCTTTCGGGCGTAGGTCGACTACTCCACGAGCGGATGCTTCGGGACTGCCGTCGGTGCCGACCGGGGGTCCTGCCGTCTACCCGATTCACGCGGCGTCAGGTGCCGGATATGGGCAAGGTTTTGCAGCAAACTCCCACCGTCACGTTCCCGGTGGTTGGCTGCCAGCCGTGCGCTATCTCGTCGAGGAGCTTGGTGCAGACGTCAACACTCGTGACGACAAGGGTTACAACGCGGTACATCACGCGGCAGCGCGCGGAGACGACGAGTTGATTCGATACTTGGTGGCGCAAGGCGCTGATGTGACGACGGTGAGCCGATCTGGCCAAACGACCGTGGACATGGCCAATGGTCCAGTGCAGCGTATTCAGCCGTTTCCATCGACGATTGACTTGTTAGAGAGTCATGGAGCCGTCAACAATCACAATTGTCAGTCTTGTTGAGTGAGCTGACCGATATTTTTGTCGAGGCCACGAAATCCCCCAAAACCTCCAAAAAAGAGCCACTGAAATTCGCGGACCCGGGCGCTTTTGGTTGAGCCGTTAGATCTGGTGTGGAATCAATCAGGAGTATCAAAGTGATCGATCGAATCGTTGCGGGGGTGATGTTCTTCACTCTCGCCTTTGTCGCGTGTGCTCCGGCGGAGAATGATGCCGCCGTGGAGTCAGTGGTCCGAACGGCTGACCCATATGCGCGGGGGTTCACCGATGCAGATTTCCCCCGCGTGCAGGAACTTGCTTCTGGAGTGTATTCGTATGAACAGCTGCGTACTGCTGGCGCGGAGAAGTTTGCGACCGTGAGTCTTTTCGTCGTAACGGACGATGGCGTTTTGGTTGCTGACGGTCAGGGTAACGTTGAAGAAACGCAACGCATGATTGACCGGATTGCCACAATTACCGATCAACCAATTAAGCACGTCATCATTTGCTCGGACCACGGAGATCATACGGCAGGGAATTCGGTGTTTCCCAGAACTGCAGCGTTTTATGCTCACCCCACGTCAAAGGAAAACCTGGAAGCAACGGCGAGCAATCCAAATCGTCCCGCAGACGCGCCGCCTGTCATCATGCCGACTGAGATTGTCGAGGACCGTACCGTCTTGACGTTGGGTGGTCGCGAAATACAACTGCTCTTCCTCGGCCGCGCACACACAGGTGGTGATCTCGTAGTCTATTTACCCGAAGAAAAGATCATGTTCATGAGTGAGACGTTTTTGAGCCGTATCTTTCCGGCGATGCGAACCGCTTATCCATCCGAATGGGTCAGCATGTTGAAGCGCGCACAATCGATGGACGTCGATGTCTATGTGCCCGGTCATGGGTTTGTAGAGTCGCCGGAAATTCTCGCAGAGGAACTACAGATGTACATCACTGCGGTTGAGCGGGTTATTGCGGAGGGAACCCGGCTGCGTGCGGCTGGCGCCAGCGCTGAAAGCGCGATAAACCAAGCCGACTTCGGAGACTTGGAAACCTGGTCGCTGCGAGCAAGCCAAGGGGAACGAGCGCTGCGCAGGGTGTACATGGAGTTGGATGGCGAGCTGGGTACGAACTAACATTCAACATTCAACACTCAACATTCAACGCTCAAAAAGGAAGTCATTCGGTCGTAGGCGTTGATGTGCGCTGAATGAATTCTTCGAGCGTACTGCGCCACAGAGGTAGCAGGGTTTCTTCGACGTACATCATGTGGCCAGCGGCAAAGTCGACGCGTTGGATATTGTCGCGGAGGTCTGCGGGCAATCCCATGTGGTCCATCGTCCACACGGCGGCGAAGTATGGTGTTGCGAGGTCGTAGATTCCGTTGATTAGGAGTACTTCCAGGCGCGGATTCCTTTGCATGGCCATGGCGAGGTCCGTGGCAACATTTGGGATACCGCCCAAGCCGAAGCCAATATTGTTGCCGCGGTCCCAGTTCCAGGGGCGTGCCATTCCACTGGGAACGTACTCGCGGTTACCGTCATAACCGAGTTCGTCGCGCACATAGGAATTGAACGCCGATGTGTACGCAGAGCTAATGGCTGTCGATTGCGGATCGTGCGAAGGTGTTGTCTCCAGCATGTCTCCCGTTGGTCCTGTGAAACGGGCATCCAGACGGCCAACGACTAACCCACGATCGCGAAGCAGTTCTTTTTCGTACTCCGGTGCCGTGACACGGAGGTCGGACTTGTCGAGGAAATCTCGAGACAGACCCGTGTACCGGTGCATTTGCTCGATGGTGCGTACACGTTGTGCGGGGTCCACGGCACCGCCGGCGAGCAAGGTGGTGGCGTAGTCTGTGAGCGCCCATGCCTCGACTTCTTTCATGAACGCGTTGAGGTCTTGGGGTGTTTCTCCGGGCAACGCGTCGAGGTATGCGGATGTTACCGCGTATGACGGCACGTTCACGATGTACGGTATGTCGGCGCCAGGAGGAAACAAGATCGTATTGAAGTCGAGTACCGCTGATACCAAGACGATGCCATTGAGATCGATGTTGGCGCCCTGGAGGTGTCTGGCGAGGACCGCCGACCGTGTGGTTCCGTAACTTTCCCCCAGCAGATATCGCGGCGAGTTCCACCGGTCATTTTCGCTCAGGAACCGGCGGATGAATTGTGTAAGCGAACGGGCGTCTTCATCGACTCCCCAAAAGTCTTTTCCTGTGGCGTCCCCGGCGGGCCGACTGAATCCGGTCCCAACCGGATCGATCATGATGACATCTGCGACGTCGAGAATCGCATACTGATTGTCAACGATGGGATACGGTGGTGGCGCCTGCTGCCCCACGTTTGGGGTCATCACGCGGCGGGGGCCCATGATGCCCATGTGGAGCCAGAAGGACGCGGAACCTGGGCCTCCGTTGTACGCAAACACCAAGGGCCGCTCGTTGGATCTTCTTCCGTTAGTACGCGTATACGCCGTGTAAAAAAGCTCGGCCGTGGCGGCTTCGCTATCATTCTTTAATATGATGCTGCCTACCACCGCCTCGTAGTCGACAGTTACCCCGCCTAAAACGATGGAGTGATTGGTCTGCCAACGGGCCGACACGGGTTCTTTGGGTGGCGCTTCGTCTTGTGCGAGGACCGATTGGTCTAAGCCCAACAACACCAAGAACGACAGGATGAACGATACCCTCATCAGTCCTCCGAATTAATTGTTTTTGGCGCCCGCGGCGATCCATTGGCGGATAATCTCTATTTCATCAGCTGTTAGCGTGTCGCCCTCTTTGGGCATATCGCCAGCTTCGACAAGCTCGACGAGATAACTTTCGTCCGGGTTGCCAGGTTCCACAACCGTGCCGTAAAGAGATCCAGCCATCAATCCCTCGTACGTGGTCATGTTGAGTCCTTCTTCGACTACTACTTCCCCGTCTTCTCCGGTTCCACCGTGGCAACGCTCGCAGGTCCGCTTGATGATTGGAGACACATCTTCTGAGAAGCTCACGATGGTGTCGCTTACGATGTGATCAACGTCAATCAGTAACCGTGAGTTGGGTTCGTGAAGTTGACGATTCGTAGCTGAAAGACCGACGGTGCATATGGCCACTGAGGCGACTAGTAGTTGTAAACGCTGAAATTTCATGTCCAATCCACTCCGAGTGGTTAACCCTTATGGCGGGCCCGATACTTTCGTTCTCTTGTACTGCCTAACGTCTTCGGTGTCTAGTGAACTAGTCGGTTCGGCCTGCGGCGGCGCGCCCGACCGGTAGTGCTTCGGGTTGGGTCACAATAATGACCCGGAAGCCTTGTTCTAACCGTTCCGCGATATCATCCACGCCGGCCGTGATGCCACACGGAACAGCGAACTCCTTGCACGCCGACAGTACCGCTTGAATAGCACTCTCCACCGCTTCCATATCGCCGTCGTACGCCCGCCGGAGGTCGCCGGGTCCGGCGAATACAACACTGACACCCGGTGTCGCGACGATTTCGCGCACATTCCCGATACCGGCTTGATCCTCCACGATCAACATGTTGACCAGCGTACCGTGCGTTGCCCCTGGCCACAATTCCGGTCCCATGGCGCCAACGGCCACAGCGGCGTCGCTCTCCGTCACCACGTGTGGAAAAACGATTGCCTCGACACCCGCGTCCAATCCCTGAACAACGTGGTCGCGTGCGGCGTCTTCGTTGTCGCGAATGGGTGGTATACGTAGAGCCAGTGGATGGGTTCCCTCCGCAGGTGCGTTGTCGGCCATGCCGCCCATGAACGCCTCCATCGTGGGTATGTCGAACGGGCCCGATTCGAGGGAGTAGAAGACGAAATCAGTTTCCCGGTTTTGCACCATCAGTTCACCCTGTTGGGATGTGTGCTCCCCTGAGAAAATACCAAAGACGGACTCACCCGCGGCGAGTAGTTCGACGATGGACGCCTTATCCATGGAGTCTTCCTCGGATTCGTCTGCGGGTGGCGCGCAGGCCGTAAGCAGGGCACCAACAGTCACCCATCCCAAGAGCCGAGTTTGGGTGTTCCGGGGTCTGATCTGGGGCATCGCAGCGATCCTGTTCGGTTTTTGTTCAGTGAGGGGTGATGGATCTTTACGGGGCTATTCTATCTGTATTTTGATGTTCCGCACCAGGCCCCGGACCTCACTTCGGAAGCCCGCGCGGGCTTTGGCGTATTCCTTATATCTTCAAATGGCCGGATATCTTCAAATGGCCGGCCCCCGCCGGACACCGCTGCGAGTTTGGTCGTTATCGTAGAATTTTCCTTGGCTTTGTCGAGTAGCGCGGGGCCTCTAAGGCTTGAGAGGGCTTCCCAGGCTGATGTAGAGGCGTGGTCCAATATCACCCCTCATAAGCGATATACTTGCCCGTTTGCCACTACGATGATCTCGAAGCCAGAAACCGCCGCCTGTGCCGATGTGCCAAGAACCGGGCGATTCCCCATCCAGGTATACTCGGCCAATATCCATTTCGGCGAGTGGCCCAAACGTCATGCGATGGTCGCGAATGTCGATCTCCGCTATCGTTGCCCGCACTTCCCATCCCCAAAGTAGGGCGGCGTCGCCGGCGAATTGTTGCTTTTTAAACCCTTTGAGGGTTCTCCGTCCACCTAGGTAAGCGGCGTCTTGGAACGGGGCGGAGCCGAAAATCCGTTGTCCTCGCGCGTGGAGCAACAACACCGGACTTGCTATGAGCGGGAGCCGAACGAAAGCCTTTACACCTCCCAGGACCGAAAGCGTCGGGGCAATCATGTCGAGCGTTGCGGGTGAAGCAACGCTGGTAAGGTGGAACCGCAATCCCGCTCGCACATCTGTATCGAGTCCTGCGGTGCCACCGCGTGCAACGGCGCGCACGCCTACCTGTTGGAATCGTCCTACCCCATACGGGCGTAGAGTCTTGATGATACCGCCGTCATCGACCGTGTCGTCGTCGTCTTTGATGTGTCCAGGTTCGAGGTCGCCATCCGTGTTCCAGAATCGATAGAACGGACCCACCTCAATGACGTTGTCTGCCCCTCCGAGCGAAATGCGCGCGGTAGCGCCCGATTCGAAGAGCAATTGTTCGAGGCGATAAAAAGCCGTTGGTTGCAATGGCTCGGTGTTGTTTCCAAATCCATAGAAACGGTTGCGTTCGAGGGTCGATACCGATCCGTGAAGAGCGAAGGTGAGCGGTCCGGCTTGGTTGAAATTCACGGCGACCTGGGTTTGGAACCCCGCCAGAGGATCGACGATACCCCGAACGAGGAAGACGTAGTCAGTGAGTTGGGGCGAGAGGGCAGTGCGGGACACCGATGCGCCGAACAACCCTAATCCGTATTCGACGCCGAGGTGATGTCGAAATGTAGAGGCCGTGGGCCGTTGTGCAGTTGCCGAACCGGGGTATACAATTGCGAGCGCAATGGCTACGAGGAGGGAGGGACGTCGGGCCATGATAGAAGTTAGGGTGCTCTTAGGCGTCGGGGCTAGGGTTTTAGTGAAAAAGTGCAGAAATCATGCCCGGCGTCGTCACATGCATGCCACGGTGCATCTCGTTATCATTTGATTATCGGAGTCAGGTGGTGTTCGCCGTAGCCGGAGTCAATGGGAAAAACAGAATCGCGGTGCTGCATATGTCGTGTGCGGGCGGGTGGCACGTGCTGTGACAACTGCAATCGATTGTTGTGTGCGTTGCACGAACGCCGTAACGAGCGGACTGGGGCACCCTTGTGTTGGTTGTGCCATCACTGGCTCGACTTGCCCATCGGCGAGGTGCTTCACGCGTCGTCTGAAATAGTTGCTGCGCCGACGGGCCGGTGGTCACCTTCGCTCAATTGTCCAGATTGCAGTGTTGCGATGGCCAGGGGGTTCGTGGGCCGAGTGTCCGTGGACTGTTGCCCTTCGTGTGGTGGTTTTTGGTTTGACCGCACTCAATTGTCGTTGATGATCTCACAGCACGAATTGTATCCAAGTTGGCAATCGTTGCCCGTGAGGATGTTTCCCTTGTCAAAACCGCTTGACACCGGATCTTGTCCCGGATGTGGCACGCAGACGTTGGCAGTGGGCACGTGGAGCGAAAGGCGAATAGAGCAGTGTCGCCGTTGTATGGGGTTATGGCTTTCACCTAAACCTGTCGATACGGTCTCTCGGCTCATTGATCTGGAACGCCGAACCCGGGCCCGGGCACAACCCGACGGTCGCGGTGACGTGTCGGCGGCTTTGCGCACCGCGAAACACATAGCAGAGTATGCGGAGGGTTGGAGTTGATCGCGATCGACTCTTGACGTGAGTGCGAAGCTGTTTTAAACGTGTCCACCCGAGCGTGCACCCTCTAATTGCGCTCAACGAAACACCCGGGCGGCCCCGGTTGGTGGACACCGACATGCGAGTACGATCCGTGACAAAGAGCAATACTGTCAGAGTTCGCAAAGCGAAGAGTGACGACCTTGCATCGATCGTCGATGTCTACAACTACTATGTTAAATTGTCTCACGTAACGTTTGACATCGATCCGAAAACTCTCGAGGAGCGTCGGGGTTGGCTCGCAACGTTTCCCTCGAGGGGTTCGTGGGGACCTTTCGTGAAGTCGGGTACAAGTTCGAGAGATTCTGGAGTGTGAGTTGGTACCAAAAGTCCTGTTGATGTGGCACCGATGCCATGCTGCTTTGATCGTCAGGAAATTGACCGGAGGGAATGGTGCGTGACGAGTTGATAGAGGCATGGCGTACGAACAATCGGATCAATTTGTTCATGACCGATCGGATCAGCGCTGCAGATATGGAGTGCACGCTTTTCTCGGCGGCGTCGTCGTGATGTTGCGGAGCAGTTCGCAACACATTCAACAATCTGGAAAAAAGGACCGGTACACCGTCTGGCGTGGGGATCGCATTTGATGCCCGCTTCTAACGCGCGGGCGATTCCGACAGTCGACATCGCCGATGTGGTCCGTCTGTGGTTTCATCGGCAAGGGCTCACTGAGTCGCGCGGGCAAGTCCGAATGACCAAGGCGAGCGTCACGAACCATCTTGAACGCACCGGTGCGTTGCAGATCGACACAATCAATGTCGTCGAGCGAGCGCACTATCTCACCCTTTGGAGTCGGTTTGGTTCGTACGACCGGGCTAAGGTCGATCGCTGGCTTTACCGTGATCGCGTTGCATATGAGTACTGGGGCCATGAAGCGTCCATTTTGCCTGCATCTCATCTGCCCATTGGTCGGCGGCGCATGATCGGTTTCCCACCACGGAGTTGGAAGGCTCGGTCATGGTGGAAGGTGTACCAAACTTCGGCCGCCTCCAAACGCCGTGTGTTAAGACGGTTGCGGGATGAGGGGCCGCTGGAGAGTGTAGACTTCGAGGCGCGTTCTGGTGAAGCGTCCGCGGGCAACTGGGCTGACCCTACCAAATCGTTGACGAAAGAAGACGGCCGTTCGTTGAAGTTGCTGTGGCACGCGGGTCGTGTGGCGGTACGATCACGTCGACATTTTCGTTGCGTGTATGACCTTGCGGAACGGGTGTACCCTGACGGTCCGGCGGTGACCCAAGGTGAATACGAGGACAGTTGGCTCTTCCTAGGATTGAGCGGTAACGGTGTTGTGAGCGAGCGGCATCTTATCAACTACATCACGGGGCCCGAACCCAAGACCGCCGAGCGGAAACGTATTATCGAGCGAAACCTACGGCGCCAACGGGTTGTTGAGGTGCGGGTCAAAGACATGCGTGGAACGCACTACATGTTACCGGAACACCTTGACGTGTTGCCCAAACTGGGGGAGCCGAGAGGTACGACCCTCATTTGTCCATTTGACTCTTTGTTGTGGCAGAGAAAACGGGCTGAAGAGTTGTTAGGTTTTCGCTATCGCATTGAGATCTATACACCACCGGCTAAGCGTGAGTTTGGATACTATGTGTTGCCGATTCTGTTTGACGGACAATTCGTGGGTCGGTTGGATCCCAAGTTACACCGGGACCGGGGCAAGCTCGAGATCAAGGCGATTTACCTCGAGCGAGGGTTCAAGCGTAGTGTTTCCTTTGAACGATCACTGGCGGAAACCTTGCACGACCTCAGGTGTTTCGTCAACGCGGACGAATTGATACTTCCGAAGGGTTGGACGAAAATCGGATGAAAAACATGCGGATTGCGTTAATCGGTGCCGGTAACATCGGAACGTACATTGCAAATGGCCTGGCTGAATCAAAAGGGTTTTCTGCAAAGCGCATCACGTTAACCCGTCGAAAAGTTGAGTTGTTGGATGGTATGAAGAAGAAGGGTTTTCAGGTTGGAGCGGACAATGTTGCAGCGGTTAAAGACGCGGACGTGGTTATCGTTGCCGTGGAACCCCATCAGTTGGATGACATCCTTACCGAAATCGGTTCCGTGTTGGAAACCGATCGGCACATCCTCATTTCTATCGTCACCGGTGTTAGTGTCGAGAGGATTCGGAGGCACGTCGATGCATCACTCCAGGTAGTGCGAGCGATGCCGAACACTGCCATCGCGGTCCGTGAATCCATGACGTGTCTTGCGGCACGCCCTGACGTAACCACGGGGTTAGATGTGGCCACCCGATCCGCGCGGCATCACAGGGCGGGATCGAAATCGGCTTCCATTCTGAAGAAGCGCTAACGATGGCTGCGCAAACCGCAAAAGGCGCGGCGTCCTTGCTGCTCACAACTGACCATCATCCGGAGTCTGAGATTGATCGTGTTACGACGCCCCGCGGGTGCACTATCGCTGGGCTGAATCAAATGGAACATGAGGGCTTTAGCTCGGCCATGATCAAAGGCATCACTGCCTCAGCCGAAAAAGCCTCGGGTTTATACGAGAGTCAACCGTGATTTGGATATGGCTTGTCCTTGGCCTAGCCGTGATTTGGGTGGTGTTATGGTTTCGCTCGAGGCGGAGCGGGCGTGCGTTGCGGCTGTCTGACCCCCGGCGCCTGATGGCGCTGAAGTTGGAAGATGACGCGGCAAAGAACGAGGAGGCCGGGCGCTATTCCACTGCACAGACCGAGCGATTGAAAGCCATCTGGCTGCGGACGGACCCGCCTCCTGGCACCGAAAACCCACCAGAGGAATTTGATCCGCGCAATCAAAACCACCTGATGTTTGCCGATGCCATCAGACAGCAATATGCGCAGTCCATCTCTGTCCGATCCGGCCCGTTCGCCGACTGTACCGTGAAGCCGAGCGCGTTGCTTCCGTACCCCAAAACCACGATCGGCGCAGCACTGGAGTTATTCGTTGCATTGGGCCGGGGTGACACTTGGTCGCCGTTCATTCAGCAGGACTCGATTACTCCGGATGACTTGGCGGTCGTCGAACGTTCACTGCAATTACTGGATACGTTTGTCGATGTGAGCCGAGAAGACGTCCCACGCGATCCTACTGCCAACATGGAGTTTGCCAAGGAGCACCTTCGTCGTGGTTGAGGGAGTTGGAACGCTCGAGGGCCGGTTACGGAAAGCGTTGCTGAGCATGCTTGCCGGATTTTTGTTGGCGGTGTGCGGCTGCGAAGCGCCCGTAATGACTGATGTCACGGATAGCGGCATTTACTTCGAGTCTGTTGGGAGTGGCCCGCCGCTGGTGTTGCTCCACGGATTCAGTTTGGACCGCAGGATGTGGGCGGATCAAGTTGAGGCGTTGCGAGATTCGTATCGTGTGGTGCGCTACGATCTTCGTGGGCATGGCCTTTCGGGTCCTCCAGATACCCCTTTTCAACCGCATCTCGACCTGCTAGAAGTGTTCGAGGCAGCGCAACTGGATAGTGCAACACTCATTGGGCTCTCGGCGGGTGCGGAGATAGCAATCGATTTTGCACTCACTTTTCCTGAACGCGTGCGGCGTCTTGTGCTTGCATCGCCGGGTTTGAGTGGTTACGTGCCCCAGGGTTCGTTTGAATGGATGGGTGCGGTTGGGGAAGCGCTGCGGAGTGGTGATGTCGTCGTGGCAACGGAGCGGTGGATAGAAACGCCACTCATGGCGATCACTGAACCGAGCGCGGATTCGGCCATGCGCGCCATCGTACGGAGCAACGCCGCCATTTGGACGTATCGACAGGATGTCCGAACACCTTTTTCCCCACCGGCCGTTGATCGACTTGAACAACTGTCCGCCCCAACGTTGGTCGTGGTCGGAGCGAATGACCTTCAAGATACACACGCGGTTGCGTCTCTAATCGTAGAGAACGCGCCGAATGCTACTTTACACACTGTGTCTGCCGTCGGACATTTGTTAAACATGGCAGCACCGGAGGCCTTCAATCGAGTATTGCGCGGTTTCCTGAACAATCGGTAGTAGCGGCTATCATCGTATCCGCTGTTGTTCTTTCAGCCGCTCCAATTTCCGTTCTACTTCGGCCGGCACCAAAAGGCCGTCGGCTATTTTCGCAATCACTTCCGCCTGCTCCCATGCAAATTCAAGCAGCCACATCTCCCCCTCGAGCGCGTGACGTTCATTCTGTTCGTTTACTGCCATTTCGATCGCAAGCCGGACATCAACCGGAAGTTTGCCAATGGTGCCAAGGGCTCCTGGCCTGGAACCGTGGCTGCTGAGCGCTGCCGCTGACTGCAAGAAATGACCGGCGTGATGAACAGCCTCGAGTCGTTTGACGGCGCGATGCACGCGATTCGCGGAGCCGCCGGTGCCGTTGATAGTCGGCATGAGCATGCTCAGCGCGTTTACCGCCCAATCGTCGGTCAATGTGATTATGCCGTGTTCGTGTGGCAGGACGAGTTTCCATCTGGTTTCGACGGTGAGGTCCGACTTGATCCTTGTCTCCTCAATGTTGCTGCCCAAGACAGTGACGGTGTCACCATCGGTGGTGGGAACGCATGCGATGATGCGGCGTGCCCTTTTTTTGCGAATCATGTTTTGGCCGAGATGATAACCCGCGATTCCCAAACCTGCCGCGGCGCCGACAGCGATTGCGCCGGCCAGTGCAAGTCCAGCTGCCCCCGCGATGGCGATTCCCTCTGTGATGGTACGCCAGCGACGCTTGCCGAACTGATCACCGTAACGCCAGGCGGCGAACTCTTCATCGAGAGGTTGACCGATTCGCACCAACTCGAGTCCCTCATCCAGTTTTGCGAGTCCGATATGGTCGGTAGTTACACGCTTTCGCTCCGCCCGAAACAGTCTTTCACATGTATCAATGATCTCCCATCGTGTTTCGAGTGGCGTCAAATTCCAACGTTCGCAGCTTGTGCAAACCACCCATAGCCGGCCGCGGGCCGAATCGAATGCCAAGCGGCGTCCGACCGGAAACTGTTCGATCGTATCGTTGGCGTGGAGGTCGCCGTTACAATAAAGGCATGTACGGTACATTGGATCGTCAAAGGTATGGCCTTTTCGCGACACGACCAAGTACGGTTGTGGCTTACACGCGTAACGCACGGTATTCTTGTACCATGAGTCTGCTGATTTCGGAGAGAAATGAGTACTGTCATCGAAGGTTTTCGCGTTGTCGTGCGTAATACTCGACCGGACATTGATACTGCGGATGTCCGGCAGCGGTTAGGCGAAGCCTTGGTTATGATTGGAAAGTACGTGCCGCATCATTTCAGGCATATGCGTCGGGACTTCGACCACATCCTCGTGGAACGCTATGCGTGTCGTGGCGCTTACTTTCCTGATGACCGAGTCTGCTTGGTCGAGCTGACCTTCACGGCAAATCGTGATTTTTCTATTGCCCAAGTTGCGGCTACGATTCTTCACGAGGCCATGCACGCGCGGCTCCATGAACTCGGGTTCCCGTTGGAAATGGACGATCGAGCTCGGCAAGAGCGGTTTTGTCGTCGGGCGGAGATCGAGTTTGGAAACGCGGTGCCCGGCGGAGAACCTGTGGTCGATCGTGCACTCGCAGCGTTGACCGCGGCGGACGAGGACGTCGCGCCGCGAATTGACCCGATGCTGGCAGCTCATCGCGTTAGGCAGGTCGATTTGGAAGCCCTCGATCAACCAAAATGGTTGAAACGGTCGATTGCGAAGCGGCAAGAAAAGAATTCCTGAACCGTGGCGTCTGTGTCTTTCGTTTTGCGCGCCATTGTTAACGTCGTCAGACGGATCGAAGAAGATGGAGCATAGCAAGCCATCCGTCATCGAAGTCGCGGTTACGTTTGGCCGCGCCGGTGACGGTGGGTTACACGACGTAGTTGTTGCCTTGCCTGGACATGACGCCGAGGAGATTTGGTGCCGCTGGGGTGGCAGGGATCGACTCTTGGTTGTTACCAGCCCGAGTGAGAAGGCAACGGAAGAGTCAGTCTATGATACCCGATGGTTTTCCTCGTCGGGTGAGATAGAGTTGTGCGGATCGGGAGCTGTGGCGGCCGCGCGGGTGATCTTTAGCCGAACGGCGGCGGGCATGGATCGGGTTTGCCTGAGGGGAATTCATCACAATATCACGGCGGTGCGGGCCGGGCAGGGTTTGCGAATCCGACTGCCAAACTTCGACACGACTGTCTGTACACTCCCGTCGTACGTGCAAGACCAACTCGGCATAGCCGAGTTGGTAACGTGCGTGACAAACCATGAGTTGCGCACCGTTGTGGTACAGCTGCTCAACGGGACTGACATACTCTCAGTCGAGCCTGATTTTGGGCAGTTGGGCGCTATGCGTCACAAGGGCTTGGAGGCGCTGATTCTCACCGTGCAAGGCAAAGATCCGGGTGTCTTCGACTACCGGTATTTCACGCCGTGGCACGGCCTGGACGAAAGCCCCGTGGCGGTATCGGCGAATGCCCTCCTGGGTCCCTTTTGGCGGCAACGTTTGAATCAGTCCTCTTTGATTGGCCGCCAACTGTCGGATTTGATGCCATCGTTCAGATTACAGGTCGAGGCGGAGGGCACTTGGGTCGATTCAAAATCCTTGCTGAATCGTGAGTACTGAGAGACTCCCGCTGCGCTCAGGGCGGTGAGATGATATTGTCCAAAGGGTTTCAAGAGGTCATTCTTGAACGTCGGAAACCAAACTTGCCACATTTGTAAGGAGTATGTGCCCGCCGCGTGAGACGTTTTTTTGAGCTGTTAAGCAATAGGTGGCGTGGCGCAAACACATTCGTGTGCGTTGGCCTCGATCCGATGCTCGACCGTTTTCCGTTGCACATCCGCGGCGACGCGGATCCGATCTTCACGTTTAACAAAGCGATCGTAGACGCGACGGCTGAATTTGCGTGTGCATTCAAACCGCAGGTGGCGTATTACTCCGCCGCCGCTGCAGAATCGTCGCTCGAACGTACGATCGCACACATTCGAAAAGTGCATCCCGACATCCCCGTGATTCTTGATGCAAAGCGGGGGGACATTGGGAGCACCGCCGAACAGTACGCGAAAGAGGCATTTGAGCGATATGATGCGGATGCCGTCACGGTAAACCCGTGGTTGGGTTACGATTCGGTCGAACCTTTTCTCAGGTGGGAGCATAAAGGTGTGGCCATCCTGTGCCGGACCTCCAATCCCAGCGCGATGGAGTTCCAAGGTTTAGTGGTGAACGATGAGCCGATCTTCCTACATCTGGCGCGACGGGTGGTTGAGCATTGGAATCAGCGTAGCAACTGCATGTTGGTTGTGGGAGCGACGGCGCCCGAATCGTTGCGTGCGATCCGAAGGGTGGCGCCCGATACGCCCTTCCTTGTTCCCGGGATCGGCGCCCAGGGAGGCGACGTCGACGCCGTCGTGAAACATGGTGCTACGGCAGACGGATTCGGTTTGGTGATTAACTCGTCACGCTCCATTCTATATGCGGGGTCGGATGCTAAGTTCGACGAAGCCGCCGGCGCGGCCGCCAAGGATTTGCGAGACACCATTAATCGGTCGCGGTCAACGGTGCAACGACCAAGGAACGGTGCACAGTAAAGAAACTGCGCTGCAACTGATTAAGTTGTCTTCCAGGCAAGTTGTTTGCCACTGCACCGAAACTGGGGACGTAATGTGTCCGATCTGTTGATTCAGTTTACCAAACGTAAAGACGGTGGGTCGGTGCTCAAGTGCGTTCGAGCTGATGGGTCCGTTACATGGCAAAAGCAGCAAGGGCGACAGGCCGTGTTTTTTCCCCTTCACGATCTTTCTCATTACGCCGTGGAGACGGAACTTGGCTTTATGTCGGGGTTCTACGGTCTCATTGCCGCCGGGTGGGATATGGAGGACACCGAGGGCAAAGGTCCACGTGGGCCGCTTCCGTCTGAGGCCATCACGGTTGAGAAGATGGTTGGTTCGTTCGATGTCGAGCGTGCTGGTGGAACTGAGTGGACCGCCGCGGATTTTAATGAACAGGCCGCCATGTACGCGGCAACCCACGATCTTCCCGCACCACCGGTATGGACCGATGATGATCTTGCCAGGGTGCGCAGACGCATTCGAGAGTTGTTTAGTGAATGGCACGGTTTGGAAGCCGGATCAACGTTTGAGCTGGCTTTTGACCGGCCGAACGGAAGTCCATAGTGCTATTCCGAAGTGTCCGAGCCTTTTGAGCAAGTTATGGCGAGATGGCGTTACCTCGAAAGAAACGGACCATCACCCGGAGCGTTCACGTTCAAGCAACCGTTTTTCGAAACCGGGTGCCCGACGGTAAGGATCAATTGACAATGCGAATGAAACTGCGGGTGCCATGGCGCACCATAGTTTTCTTGTCAGGCGTATGGGTTTTGCGTTTGGCGGTTGTGCCGAGTCTGTCCGCCCAGACGCGAACCTTCGTTGCCAACGGCCGCCCGACATTGGGCATGCGGCAGGACCTGTCCGCTTCGTTGGCCTTCGGTGACGTGGACGGTGACGGTGATCTCGACATCGTGACCGCGAATGGCAGACACTGGCCGCAGGAAAACGAGTTGTTCCTCAATAACGGAACGGCGGCGTTTCTATTGGCGCGCCGTTTGGGTGACGAGCGGGCAACGTCGTATGCCGCACCATTCGCCGATTTGGATGGTGACGGTGATTTGGACATTGTGGTTGGTAACGATCGGGTTCGCAAGATGATTTTCTTGAATGATGGAGCCGGAAATTTTGGCGTGGGTACGCCTTTTGGTAGGGACGCCAGCACGCGAAGC
>JAZDDD010000589.1:0-3303 GCA_036679545.1 Gemmatimonadota bacterium
GGCACCCACATCCAACGCTCGGTTCAATGCCCGGTACGCATTGTTCTCTGAACCATCGAACGACACGAGCGAACCCGACCCCACAATTTCAGCCCGTGGCGGCGTTATCCCCGCAGCGTTGGCAGACGTAGAGAACCCCGGATCGACAACGCTCATGAAACCGCTTTCCTCTGTGACACCTTCCAACATCACCAGACTCGCTCGCGCTTCCTGAGAGAGTGGTCGAGCGGAGACGATAAGGTTGACACCCATTTGGAACGGAAGCGTCCAACCGGCCGCATCGTAGGGCTGTTCTGGTGGCCCATCGGGAAACTCGCGAAGGTCAGGATAGGATTGCACGTCCAGCACCTGGCGCGCCAATTCGGCGAACTCTTGGTTCATCGGGATGACCCACGTGCCAGTCGGATAGACACGACCGTCGATTTCTGCATCCGCCGTCAATTGGTGTACTTCGATACCGTTGAACGCCAACCTCCGCAGAAGTTCGACGGCTGCGACGACATCCCGTTGCTTCTGCGGAATGATGTAGGCAAAAGGCGGTTCCTTTTCATATTTTTCAATCGTGTTCCGGCCCGCTTGATAACGGTTGTACAGGACTGTCTCACGATACTTGGCCGCGTATTCCAACACCGACATGGACGCAACGTTCATGTAACGCACCGCGTCTTTAAGTCTCCACCACCCGCCCTGCCACGGACTGGGATACAACGTTTCGGCCCGCAAGTCGCGACGGCTATTCGGAAAATCAGAGATCGTGTAAAAGTGCGGCGTGGCGTACCGGTAAAGCGCCGTCTCTGTCCAGAACGCACCGATGTTCTGAAGCATTGGGAGGTAGTCAACGTACCCGGGGTACCACGCGTCAAACCCCGTGCCCATGTGCGTGGCACCTTCGAGACCGTTTGTTTCGAGACCCTGCGCAATGGCCATCCCAATCATATTGACCATCCGTGACATCAGCGGTGGCGCTTGCGTGGCAATCGGCTCGGCAAAAGGCGGCAACCAAATCCTGGTTGGAAATGGAGCGGTTTGATGGTGAACGTATATGATCTGCGGTTCCCACTCGCGCCAGGTTCGTGCGGTCACACGGGATTCAATCATATTCAGCATGTACGCGTCGCGGTTGTTATCGTGACCGATATACTTCTGATATAGACGCGGCAACGGCGCGACTTCATACGGTGTGCCAATGTTCGATCGGTACCAATCCGCGACCATCGTTTGACCGTCTGGATTAGCCGACGGCCACAACATGACGATGACGTTGTCGAGAATCTCGGCGACTGTCCGATCGGACGTGTTGGACACGAGATCGTACGCGAGTTGAATCGTGTGTTGGGCACCGGCGACCTCGGTGGCATGAAGACCGCCGTCGATGTGTACCACGGCGCGGCCATCCCGCGCCAGCACGCGCGCATCGTCGTCGGTCAGACCGCGTGGGTGCGCAAGTCGGTGGGAGACCGAACGGTAACGCTCCAGAGCCGCCAAATTTTCGGGCGTCGAGATGGCCGCGAAATACCACGTTCGACCTTCGGACGTTGTCCCCGCCTCGAACAGTTGCAAACGGTCACTGGCCGCCGCCAGTCGTTGGAAGTATTCGACCGACTCCTCATACGTCGCAAGATGAAAGTCGGCCCCAACCCGAAACCCCAAAACCGATTCAGGTGTCGGAACCGACTGCCCGCGCGCACGTGGCGCCAACAGCACGGACAAGACCAGCATCCAGAGCACCATCGACTTGCACCGACCCACCATCACAATCCTCCGAAAGAGTTCTTTGCCATACCGCCATACCATACGCTCGACCACGGTATTGCGGAAGCAAAGACGGCACACAACCCGAGCGCAGCCTCCCCAAAACGTACAGGGTCTCCGCCACCGGTCGACTGAGGCAACGGGATTCGATGTGAACCATTCGACAAACTGGATCTTTCGCTCCAAGATTGACGGAGTCCACTTCATCCAGGAGCACGCGTGACTCGGCCCTTTCACCCTCGTTTCCTTTGGCCCCTTGCTGCGATGTCGACGGTTGTGATGGCTTGCGCGGCACAAGACGATCTCGAAACAGAACCGCTGGGACCACCACAACTTACCCCGCAACGTTCGGGCACCGCAGCGCGGCTCCAGGCTGTCAGCGTCGTAAACGAACAGGTGGTATGGGCCAGCGGCGTATCCGCAACTGTCACCAGATCTCTAGACGGAGGAGCCACGTGGCGCACATCCATCGTACCCGGCCCTTCCGACCTAGAGTTCCGCGACATCCACGCCGTCAGCGCGGACACCGCATTTATCCTGAGTTCCGGAACCGGAGACGCATCGCGTATCTACCGCACCACCGACGGGGGACGGTCATGGACACTGCAGTTTTCCAATGAAGAGCCGGAAGCGTTTTTTGACTGTTTCGATTTTTGGGATTCTTCGAACGGGTTGGCGTACAGTGACGCCGTTAACGGGGAACTCATCGTGGTGCGGACAACCGACGGCGAGAGATGGCGACGACTCCCGCGTTTAACCCTTCCGCCCGCCCGCGGATCGGAAGGGGGGTTCGCGTCCAGCGGCACCTGTTTACTCGCGCAGGGTGACCAACGAGCCTGGATCGGGACCGGCGCCGGGGACACCGCGCGAGTCCTCAGTACGTTGGATCGCGGAGCGACATGGTATGCAGCCGAACTACCCATTATTAGTGGCACTCCAAACTCGGGCGTTTTTTCACTGGCGTTCTTCGACGAAAACCACGGTCTGGCTCTGGGAGGAAGCTTGGCAGATACCGCAGCGTTCACGAACAACGTCGCGGTCACTCGGGATGCGGGACAAACTTGGGCGCTGGCAGGTCATCCGGCATTCGTGGGAGCGGTTTACGGCGCATCGGTGGTGCCGGGCATGCCAACAAACACGGTCGTCGCGGTTGGCCCCAAAGGCATGTCATTCTCCGTGGACGGTGCGCAAACGTGGGCACCTCTGGCGACACTGAGCCATTGGGCCGTGGCGTTCGCGTCGCCACGTGCGGGATGGTCCGTCGGCCCAGAAGGAAGAATCACAAAGATCAGTTGGCCCGCAACATCCGCCCCGGTTCGGTAGGTCCCGCCGCAAGACCGCCACACCATCGAACGCATCAATACGATCTGCAACTGACCAAGTTCGGTGGTGTATCGCTTGACAGCATCTCCCCAACTATCAGCCACCTTTGCGATCGGAGGTAACGGATAGAACCGGTGTCCTGCATCACGCCCTATCGGACCGGTGTTATTAGATTGAAAGCCGTCCGCTTGCGGACTGTCCTAATCAAACTGAAACGTCTCCAAGGAG
>JAZDDD010000059.1:0-4238 GCA_036679545.1 Gemmatimonadota bacterium
GAGTTCGGCGTGCGTATGGCGCTTGGAGCAGGGACACGGGATCTCATGCGTATCGTGTGGGCGCATGGGGCCAAGCTGATTCTAGTTGGAGTGACCCTCGGTACCCTGGCGTCTTTTGGTCTCAGCAGATTTCTCGAATCCATCCTGTTTGGTATCTCCTCAAACGATCCAATGACGTTTGGGATCGTTGTCCTGGGGCTCGCCATCGTAGGGCTTTTGGCGGCATCCGCTCCGGCATTTATGGCCGGCCGCGTCACCCCTGGAGAGGCAATGCGAGTCGAGTAGTTTGACTCGCCGGTCATGTTGCGGGCAAACTTCGATTGCGAATTGTGATCTGATCCCTTTCCCCGAAGGCCACCGTGGTGCCATCCTCCTGGTTGTCCTGTCCGATGGAGCGATTCGAAAGGTGAACAACGAAGATTTGTCGCGATCGTGGCCCGCCCATGTCGCAACCGGCCTCTTAGTACTGGTCATGGGCTGTGGTGCGGAGAATGCAGCGACCCCGGTACAAGAAACTGCGAGGTGGTGGCAGGGGAATCTGCACACACACACGCTGTGGAGCGATGGAGATGAGTACCCGGAGGTTGTGTTGGATTGGTACCGCTCACACGGATACGAATTCGTCGCGGTATCGGATCACAACACGCTGGCGCGAGGCGAACGATGGATCGATCCGGCCGCGTCTGCGGGGGGAGTCCCGGCATTCGAACGTTACGTGTCTGTATCTGGCGACGATTGGGTGGAGACCCGCGAGATCAACGACGTACTTGAAGTTCGGTTAAAGACGTTTGACGAATATCGTGATCGCGTTGAGGTACCGGGCCGTTTCCTGATCATCCAAGGTGAAGAGATTACGTCCGCGTTCGATTCGAGACCCATTCACGTTAATGCGACAAACATTCTGGAGGAGATTGAACCCCGCGGTGGTTCGAGCGTGCGGGAGGTATTACAGAACAACGTCGATGCAGTAATCGAACAGCGTGATCGGACAGGGCAGCCAATGTTTCCGCATATCAACCATCCCAACTTCGGATGGGCGTTGACTGCAGAAGATATTATTCCACTCCAGGGCGAGAGATTCTTCGAAGTGTACAACGGGCATCCCGCCGTTCACAACGAGGGTAATGAAGACAGACCGAGCATGGAACGTATCTGGGACATCATTCTGTCAGAACGACTGCGCTCTGGCAGCGACTTGATTTATGGCATCGCCGTTGATGATGCGCATCATTACCAGGACATGCAACAGGGCTTAGCGAATCCGGGACGTGGTTGGATCATGGTCCGGTCAGACTCGCTCACGCCCTCGTCACTGATTTCCTCAATGGAGGATGGCGACTTCTACGCATCCACCGGTATCGAACTCGAAGACGTAATGATAAGGTCCGACACAGTCTCCGTCTTATTGCGACCGGAGCTTGGCATCAGATATTACACGCGGTTCATCGGGACACGTGTCGGGTATGATACGACACGCGTCAGAGTAACCGACGGCGACGAGTCAACGACGTTGTATCGCTACAGTGATGACGTTGGCGAGGTGTTTGCTGAGATCAACGGGAATGCGGCCCGTTATGTGTTTCGTGGAGATGAACTCTATGTACGCGCCGTAGTTTTTTCTACGAAACTCAAAGAGAATCCGTATCAGGAGGGTGAGCTGGAAATGGCATGGACGCAACCGATACGGCCGCCTCGTTAGTGCGAAAAACAACAGTGCCACTGAACACATCTACTTTCCGTGATCCGCGGATTCAGTGGCGCTGTTGTTTTGTTGATGCTACTCCTGACGTAATGCGATAACCGGGTCAACCCGCGTTGCTCGCCATGCGGGAACCAGGCTTGCCAGAAGTGCCACGAGACCGAACATCAAAGATATCCCCACGTAGGTGATGGGATCCGTGGACGCCGTGCCCACGAGCATGGTGGACATCAATCGCGTCAGACCCAACGCCATAACGATTCCAGTGGCCATGCCGATTCCGGTGAGAAGCAGTCCTTGGCCCACGACGAGTTTCAAAATGCTCCCTCGTTGCGCGCCAAATGCCATGCGGATGCCGATCTCGGCGGTACGTTGTCGAACCGTGTAGGATAGGACACCATATAACCCGACGGCGGCCAAGGTTATTGCGCACGCACCGAAAACACTGATCAACACGAGACTAAAGCGGGTTGCCGAGCGTGCTTCTTTCATCACATCGTCGAGGAGGCGCACATTGTCCACGGGCACATTGGCGTTCAGGGCGGCGACCTCCCGTCGGATTGCGTTGGTCAGTGCCAGGGGGTCGATGGTCGCGCGTATCACCCATGCCTGTCCGAAGCTACCAAGGAACCGGTCTGTAAAATAAACCGTTTCGGGCCCTTCTTCTGCGAGCGACGCATGGCGCTGGTGTTTGACCACGCCAATAATATTGACCCATTCAGCTTCGCCACCGATGCGTATCAGGATCCGTTTTCCAGTGGCGGTCTCCGTGGGCCATGTTTTTCGTGCAAGGACATCGTCGATAACGATATTGGGTAGACTGTCGTTGTAATCCGCGCGAGTAAAAGTACGTCCCTCGATCAGCTGCGTCTGCATTGCACGAAAGTACCCGGGCATCACGCCTCGATAATCCGCTTGCAGAAAGTTCCGCTCGTCTTCTAACGCCGTCTCCGTGCCGTATCGGCCGTTAAATGCCTGGCCACTCAACGGAAGAGGGAACGCACCGCCAACCTGCGCCACACCGGGCAGGGCTGACAACCGGTCCAATAGCTGTGTGTGAAAGGACGCACGCTGAGATGCCTGCGGATACTCGAAAAAGGGAAGTGGCGCATCGAACGTCAAAACATTGTGTGATTCGAATCCCGGATCGACCCGGTGCAACGCCACGAAGCTGCGAATCATTAAGCCCGTACCAACAAGCAGCACCAACGAAAGCGCTACCTCCACGACGACCATGCCGTTGCGCGCTGTTCGTTGCCACGAACTGGCACCCGCAACGGACCTTCCTCGAAGGGATTCGTGCAAACGATCTCCAAACGCACCAAAGGCGGGAAAGACACCGAAGATCAAGGCCGATCCCAACGACGCCATTAACGCGAAACCAAGTACGGAGGGGTCAAGTGAGACGGACTCCAACCTCGGCAAGTTGGCCGGTTGTAGGGCGATGAGCGCTTGAATGCCGAACTGTGCCAACACGACTCCGACTGTCCCACCCACCAAGGCCAATACGACGCTTTCAACGAAAACCTGTCCAATCAAGCGTCTCCGGCTACCGCCGAGCGCGGCGCGGATTGCCATCTCACGGGAGCGAGCGGCTGCGCGAACGAGCAAGAGGTTTGCAACGTTTGCGCACGCGATCAACAGGACGAAAGCGACGGCTCCAAGGAGTGCCAAAACTGTTGGACGCACCTGTCGCGTGACATCTTCGTGCAACGGCTCGATACGCAGGTAATACCCGGCAGTTTCGCTAATCGAAAATTCCTCACGGATCCTAGCGGCTTGCGTGTCCAGCTCTGCTTGAGCGCGAAATACCGAAACACCGGGAGCGAGCCGCCCAATCGCGTGCAGGTAAACGTTGGTTCGTGGCGCATTTTCGTAGTCGAGGCGTGCGGGTCCCCAAAGATCTACGTCGGTTTCGGCGCGTACCGTCGGCGGGAGCAGAAGTTTGAAATCTTCGGGCATAACACCGACAATTTCGGCGGGTCCGCCGCCCAATTGCAGCGCGCGTCCGAGTACTCCCGGGTCGCCACCGAAGCGCCGTTGCCAAAAACCATAACTCAGGACAATCGCACTCGTCGGAGGTGCTGACGTTGTGTCTGTGAGCGGATTAAATGGTATGTCGTCGGCGGGTGTGAGGTTACGCCCCATGAAGGGTTTTACACCGAGGACATCAAAAAAATTTGACGTTATGTACCCGGCATCCACCTGCTCGGCTCTACCGTCGCCGGTCAGGCTCACACCAAAAGAGAAAAATGCGCCGAGGTCAGAAAATACTCCCGATTCCTGCATGTCCCTGAAATTGGGTGGGGAGTGTGGGAAGTGCGTGATGTTCCGATTTCGCAACTCTCCCCAAACGATGGTCAATTGATCCGGATCTTCATAGGGCAACGGTGCCCCCCTCCAGTGCGGCCGCGACGCATAACGTTGTAAGACGGCGTGTCTTTGTGATGTCGGCGGTTTCGCCAGTGACTTAGTCGCTCGAGCATTCCATTTCGCAGAGCGTCAAACAGTGAAGTAATCCACAACCCAATCAGCGCTC
>JAZDDD010000590.1:0-2016 GCA_036679545.1 Gemmatimonadota bacterium
GGCGGTGCCGGGATTTTGCCGCCGCCCGAGTGGATGCGCATGCCGACGAGCGGACCGCACATGGTACGGTCTTCGACGGCGTGCGCGACCATATTACGGCCGAACGGCGGCGTGGGCGGCGCACGGCCATCGCCGCCTTTACCGCCGGGTCACGCGACAGGCTCGCCCGGGTGCTTGAAGAGCATGGGCTGGGCAATTTGCAGCCCGTCGATAACTGGCCGGCATTCGCCAAATTGCCGGTGAATGTGACGGGATTGCTCGTCCTTGGTCTAGACCATGGGTTTTCGACCGATCATATCACGCTGATCGCCGAGCAGGATATTCTCGGCGACCGCCTCGACCGGCCGGCCCAAAGGCGGCGGCGCGCCGAGGCTTTTATTGCCGATGCCGGCGAGCTACCGCATCAGGTTGCGAGGTGACAGACGAGATGGCAGACATCTCGCTTCGTGCGGCAAAAGCCATGGGAGGTGGTGCACTCGCCGTTGATCTCTTCGAAGGGGCCGACGGCTACCTCGTCAATGAGGTCAATGGTACGATGGAGTTCAAAAACAGCATCGAACCCACCGGAGTGAATATTCCCGGACTCTTAGCCGAGTACGTGATCGCGAACGCGCACAACGCGGGCATGGACCGTACGCTGGACACCGTCAAAGACCCAACAACCCGTGCTTAACGTAGGGATCGTAGGTGGCTCCGGTTTCACGGGCGGCGAATTGTTACGACTACTCCTGGGTCACCCCAAAGTTCGAATTCACCAGGTGACGTCACGCGGCTACGCAGGTAAACCGATTGGACGCGCACACCCTAACATGCGTGGCGTTAGCGATCTTCGATTTGTCGCGCCCGATACGCTCGATTCATGTGACATCCTCTTCCTGTGTTTGCCGCATGGCCAGAGCGCGACACAATTTGATTCGTACCGCAAGCTGGCTCCACGTATCATTGACCTCAGCGCGGATTTTCGTCTGCAGGACGTCGATCGATACGAAACGTATTACGGGTCGCCCCACCCGCTGCCAAGCATGTTGCCCCAATTTGTATATGGACTTGCCGAGATAAACCGCGAACCACTCCGTGACGCGTCCTACGTTTCCATTGGCGGATGCAACGCCACAGCGACCATACTCGGCTTGTATCCGTTGTTCCTCGCCGGTGTTGCCGACTCCGAGCGGACCGTTGTCGAAGTGAAGGTGGGCTCGTCCGAAGGTGGAGTGACATCCTCTGAAGGATCGCACCATCCGGTGAGGAGTCGAGCGGTCCGATCATTTAAACCCACCGGTCACCGACACACCGCCGAGGCCGAACAAGCCCTTAGTATGAACGGACCGGTGAGGGTGCACATGTCCGTCACGGCGGTTGAACTCGTGCGCGGCGTCCTCGCGACAGCACATGTTTTCCTCAACAAACCGCTCGGCGAAAAAGAAATTTGGCAACTTTACCGCCAGACGTATTTGGACGAACCATTTATTCGGATCGTGAAAGAGCGTCAGGGGCCATATCGCTACCCCGAACCGAAGTTGCTCGCCGGCACCAACTATTGCGACATCGGTTTTGAGCGAGACCCCTACTCTGAGCGACTCGTCGTCATGAGCGCCATTGACAACATGATGAAAGGCGCCGCAGGTCAGGCGGTGCAGGCCTTGAATACGATGATGGGTTGGGACGAAACGCTGGGTCTTGGTTTTATTGGCCTTCATCCAGTTTGACCGTTCGATATGTGCCGACTACTTCTTGTCCAAGCGAAAACACCATTCCAGCCTGCACGGTACCTCGAACCATTTGCTGAAGCCTGTCGTACCAGCGCCGAGTACCAGGGACACGGATGGGGTTTGATGCAGACAGCCGTTACCACAGACCGGCGGGACCATTACAAGAGTATCTCGCCGATATGGGAAGACGACTACACGCAGTTCGGCCCAACCAACACCTTGTTGGTTCACGCTCGCAGCGCGTTTCGGGACGAAGACATCGTCCTTACCAACAACATGCCCTTCGTCTCTGACCGATGGAGTTTTG
>JAZDDD010000591.1:0-11851 GCA_036679545.1 Gemmatimonadota bacterium
GTCCCAGAAAAACTCAACGCCGGCCGGTCCGCGCCCTCCATACATGACGTATTCCGGTTGCCCCAAAAACCCGCCGCGCGCGACATAAACTCCGGGAACCGCCGAAAGTAAATCAGAAACTGTTAACGCACTCGACCACACAATTGAGTCGCGTGTGAACGTAATGCGCGCGCCGGGCACGAGGGGTCCTGCCGCTACTTCATCCCAATAGACGGCCACCGTTTCGTCCGCCGGATTGGCTGTGGTCGTGTCGATTTGTGTGGCAACCGCTACGGGAGGGGGTGGCGGATCTTGTGTGTTTGTGGCACCGACCAGCAACGTCGGTGTTTGAACGAAAATCGCGCAGAGGAGCAACGCCGCGGTACGACCGATCCTCACCCGGCGCGGCCCAAAATGAATTCGGCAAAGAGCCGAACGCCAACTCCAGTCGGGCCTTTTGCCAAACCTGCGTGACCATCCGTCCAAGCGGTCCCAGCGATGTCCAGATGGGCCCACGGTGTTTTGTCTTCCCGCTGTATCCGAGTCGATTTGTTTCCGGTATTCGTCGGACAGCGGTAGTGGCCAACACGGTTCCCCCGCTCGGCGACCGGCATTCTGTACTTCATCGGCCAGCTCACGATTATTGCCCATGACGCCGGTGTTCACGTGTCCCAGTGCAATCACCACGGCACCCGTCAAGGTGGCAACATCGAGGATGCAGTTTGGTTTGAAGCGGCGGGCATACGAAAGGGCATCACAAAGAATCAGGCGACCCTCAGCATCGGTATTGATGATCTCGACGGTTTTCCCCAGATGGGTCGTTACGATGTCGCCCGGTTTAATAGCGGTACCGGACGGAAGGTTCTCCGTCGCCGGAACAATACCGACAACGTTTACTTTTGGTTTTAATCGACCGAGGGCTTCGAACACGCCAAGCACCGCCGCGGCGCCGGACATGTCGAACTTCATTTCTTCCATATTCAAGGCGGGTTTGATCGAAATACCACCCGAGTCGAACGTCACGCCCTTCCCCACCAAACAGATGGGTGCGGCGCGTCCCGCACCACGATACTCGAGTGTGATGAGGCGGGGTTCTTCTATCGAGCCCTGTGCGACGGCCAACAACGCGTTCATCTTTTCTTTTTCCAGCTGACTACGGCGCAACACGGTCACGTCAATCCCGTGCTTCCGTCCCAGATCCTTGGCAACGTCGGCGAGATACGCGGGAGTACAGTGATTCCCTGGCAACATCTGAAGCCGCCGAGCGAGGATATGACCGGCGGCTAACGCGTCTCCGATTTTGCGACCGCTTTCGAGGTCTTTCCGGTTGCCTTTTTCGGCCAGAATGGTAACCGTCGTTATGGCGGTTTTTTGTTTTGGGTTGGACCGCAAATCATCTAAGAACCAAGAGCCCTGCGCAACACCCTCGACAAGCGCTTGACCTACTTGCTGGTCTTTACAACCCTTGCACGCCTTGGCGGGTACGTGAAAGGAGATGCTGTTGGCTTTTAACTTGAGGGCTTTCCGGCTTGCCACGGCGGCCGCTCGACGCAAACGCTCAGTTGCGTCACGCTGATCGTTGCCCATGCCCACGACGAGCACCCGTGACGGTCCCGTTTTGGGGTACAACAAAAGGATTTGGTCTTTTTGCGCGGAAAAGTCGCCCGAAGCTACGGCACGGCCCAACCCCCCGTCCACGACTCCGTCAACATCCTTGAGCCACGACGGTAACTTTTTTTCCAGAGCGGGTAACGGAATAACGAGCAAGGCGTCTTTCACGGCCGCCAGATCGATGACTTTTACTGCGCTTTTCACTATACGCCTATCTCGGCAAGTGTTTTACGATGGCTTCAGCGAACCCCGACGTTGAGACAGTTACGGCGCCGTCCATCTGACGCGCCAGATCATACGTCACTGTTTTGTCGCCGATGGCGCCTTCAATTCCTTGAATGATTGCCTGTCCAACCTCCGGCCATCCCAATTCTTCAAACATCATGACGCCTGAGAGGATTACGCTGGACGGATTCACCTTGTTTTGACCCGCGTACTTCGGCGCCGTTCCATGGGTGGCTTCGAACAGGGCGAGGCCATCACCAAGGTTGGCTCCCGGGGCCATCCCCAATCCACCCACCTGTGCGGCACAGGCGTCCGAGAGATAGTCGCCATTGAGATTTGGTGTGGCGAGGACGGAATATTCGGACGGACGCAACAAGATCTGTTGGAACATGGCGTCGGCAATGCGATCCTTTATCAAGACTTTACCGTCGGTAGTGGCGCCCTCCCACGTGGCAGCCTCCGACACCGTTTGCTCGGCAAAGTCGGACGCCGCTAACGCGTATCCCCAATCTCGAAAGGCTCCCTCGGTAAACTTCATGATGTTGCCCTTGTGAACGAGCGTTACCGAGTCGCGACCGCGCGCAATGGCAAAGCGAATAGCCTTTGCAATGAGACGCTGCGAGTTGTATTCGCTCATGGGCTTTATGCCGAAGGCACTATTTTCCCGTACCTTTACGGAGAATTGTTCTACCAGAAACGAACGGAGACGGTTGGCTTCGGGTGACCCGGCTTCGTATTCAATACCCGCATAAACGTCCTCCAGGTTTTCGCGAAAAATGACGACGTCAAGTTTCCCCGGCGAGTGAACGGGTGATGGTACACCTTCGAACCAGCGTACTGGCCGCACACACGCGTACAGGTCCAGCACCTGCCGAAGCGATACATTTAGGGATCTGATGCCACGCCCGACCGGTGTGGTCAGAGGGCCTTTGATGGCGAAGCGGCTTTCGCGCACAGCGTCCAGCGTGGCTTGAGGTAACCATTCTCCTGTTTCCGCATGCGCCTTTTCACCTGCGAGAATTTCGGTCCAAACAATACGGCGTTTGCCAGCGGAACTCTGTTCGACGGCCGTGTCAAATACCATTTGTGCCGCGCGCCAGATATCGGGGCCGATACCATCACCCTCAATGAATGGAATAACGGGATCATTCGGAACGACGTATTTGCCGTCTCGCCACTCGATTTTGCTTCCGGTCATTGGAGGGGGCTTGTGAAAGTTTTAACCTGAGGCCGGACTACGAACGTGGTCCGGGTGGAGCGGTAGAAGCTTAGTAGAGCCCACAGGCGACGGCAAGCATAGACAGTCCTGGGGGTCGCCACGACCGCCTCGAAAGTGATACTGTTACGGCATGAGCGATGTTAAGGGGCCGATCACCCTCATCACCGATCTTTCAGAACGTAGCAACCGATGGAAGGCGCTGGCGCTCACCTGGCGCTCCGTTGCCATTTCGGCAATGCGACCCTGCTCGGCGTGCGGAGACGCCGCCATGTGGTTCATCCCCGAAACGGGGGTCTATTGGTGTCGGAGCCATAAGGAAAGTGCGCCCACCTCCGTGGCAGCCAAGGCTCAAAAAGTTCCCTGGTTCAACAACATGCAACGGGCCATGGAATTGGAAACCATGCTCGAAGGTTCTGGGTAGGTATGGACATTGCACGTACTGCCACAAAAGCGACAATGCATTACGTTGTCTACACAAGCTGGACAGCGTAACCCGCAATGGAGACCACCGGATGACGGTGCAACCTCAGGCAGCCTCATACGTGCATACCGGTACTGCAATGACCGCTATCGAGCGCAGGGGATACGCCTCAACCTCATCTCATCTCCGATACAATCGCAGGGAGTCCTACCAAGAAACGGCGGCCTCACCCGCCCAGAGTGACACGGTCAGTAACCCAACGGTCAATCGTCCGGCACCATCGGGAGATCTGAGGATTGATGGCTACACATTGTGGGCATACAGTGATGTTTTCAAAGGCCTAGTTTTAGACATACAACTATAGACATCCAACGATTCAAGTAGAATCGCGTGTTTCGCCGAATCGGCAATCTCCCATCCAAAAATCATAGGATCGTACGACCCGCCGAGAACGTCCAATTGTTCCAAAGACGTTGATATACCTGTTGCGGTTTTTGTTGGGGAACTTTCCACCAGGGGTGATCGATGTCCTCGATGGGCGCCGGTACGATCGATAGCGGGACATCGACGCGTGCATTACAAAACGGGCACTCGTAGAAGTCGATAGTGGGAGCAACCCACCACACGTAAGCGGCTCGCGAAATCTTGGGCCAATCCGCACAATCGTGGCTTGTCGGGAGGTGGCGTTCGGGTACACTGTCGGTCCGTTGCCAAAAACCGCAAAAGCGACACGATCGGCATTTGACATCGGGCTCAACAAACCTCGGCCCGAAGAAACCCGTCCGTCCGCACTCCGGGCACGCGGCGGGGTCCGCTCCCTCGCCGAAGAGTCCAAAGGAGGAGGCGTCCCAGTCGGACGTGGTGTAGTCTTCCATTTCGGCAACTGGCACGGAGGGACGTCGCAATCGCACGGCTGATGCCACTCGTCGTTCCCCGCCACGTATGCGGACGCGGCTAGGTTCCGAAAAAGGAGGATGATCGTCCATGTCGCCTTTCTATGCGGAAACCACGTTCAGCGTTCGACGTTCGGCGTTCAAAGCGCGTTCGACGTTCAAAACGCGTTCGACGTTCAAATCGAGTATCGACGTTAAGCGGGAAAGTATGAGACGCCCTAACGCCTAGGAGAGGTTATCGAAGGGGCAATGACACGTGCAAATGATCCGCGGTGCCAACGTGTCTCAGCGTACGGAACCCCATCAATGCGAAGTATGCACGCATGAGCGTATTTCTCCACTCCGCCCGGCGCATGGTGCGAACGTCCACGGCATGCACGTAACCGTCTTTCTGCTTGAAGTGCATGGAGTTCTCGAGACGCGGCAGTCCCATGCGATCGTAGTCTTCGGGAGTGCGCGCCATATCGGTTACAACAAACTCACGGTCAAATACCGTCGCCGTCGTGATTGCCACACGAAGTAGCGGATGGACGGCCGTGTAGTATTGCCGTACGTCGTCAGATTTTGCGTTGACCCGCGACAGATACAACAACGAGTACCCGCAGTATACGAGCACTAACGGTAATCCGATGCGCGTTGCTACAAACTTAAACCGGACGGGGGTGTGCAGTGTCTGCGTGACCCGCACCACGTACCATGCGATGACGGCTCCCGTTGCTCCGACACTGAGGATCAATGCCAACCAGGTCGGCATGCCAGTCCGGCTGTACAGCCAAACCGATCCGCCCACAAGAAGCACGAACGGAAACGCCGGATCGACGCAGTGCCCGGTCCAAGACGCGTCCTTGTAAGACGCGGAATGGCAAGGTCTGTGGCTTTGCGGACTTCGGCCTTCAGGCGTTCGAGCCGGGCTTTGGCGGCGGGTTTGTCGCGGAGTGGCGATGTCACACGTCGCTCAGGGGGTTGGACCTGTCAAACGTACGTCACGTGAGCACACACCGTTTTGAAAAGAGCATTACTCAACACTCCCCACTCAGCACTCAAAAAGGAGTTGATATTGATTAGCATCGCTTCCCTAAATCGGGGTTGTTCTCTCCGAGACTAACCCTTGCGCATGCCGGCGCTTTGTCAAAAGACGTTCAGTGAAATCGACACGTTCCGCCAGGTCAGCCACCTCAGCCCTCAGATTGTCGATTTCGTCCATGACTTCGGGCGGAAGTTGACCGACTGCCTCCCCATCGCCTGCGCCGTAATATTGCGCTTCGTCTTCCGTCATATACTTGACCCGCCGCCCGTTGGCGTCTCTGAAAGATCCAGCGGCTATCAAGATGACATCTGCGGCCCACCAGAGACCCAGCCCCCCTAGGGTTCCCAACATTAACAACCCGGTCCCGGTCTTCCCCACGTAAAACCGGTGGGCGCCACAAAAACCGAGCAAGCCACCCAACATCAAGGTGACTATGCGAGACTTATCCGATGCTTCGCTATTCCCCATGTGACCTCTACGCTAAGTTGACGCGTGGGTTTCTTCCGACCCGCGCCGCATTGTGCCGGCAGTCAACGTAAGTTAGGCGTGATCCAACAGGCTGCCAGGCCCCTAGAGTCGAAAGTTGTGGTGATGTCGCGTACGTACGATGCAATCGTGCTGGGTGTAGGTAGCATGGGAAGCGCTGCGCTTTCGCACCTGGCTCATCGTAATTGCAAGGTCCTTGGGATCGAACAATTCGACATTCCCAACGCCATGGGCTCCTCGCACGGTGTGACCCGCATCATTCGCAAGGCCTATTTTGAGCACCCGTCCTACGTTCCGCTGCTTCACCGCGCGTACGAACTTTGGCGCGACCTCGAAAACACATCCGGTCAAGAGCTGCTCCGAATCACGGGGTCCCTCGACATAGGCCAAAGCGGAAGCCCAGTTTTGGACGGTGCCATCCGGTCGAGCAGCCTGCATAAACTGTCACACGATGTTTTGTCGGCCCGGCAACTGTGCGACCGTTTTCCCGCGTACGATGTACCATCGGGATATCAAGCCGTGTATCAACCGGATGGTGGATTTTTGCTTTCGGAAGCATGCGTTACGACGTATTGCTTTGACGCGTTGAAAGCGGGGGCCGAACTGCACGGTCGCGAACGTGTGAAAGGTTGGAACACCGCCAACGGTTTCATCGAGGTGTATACCGACCGTGGCGAGTATCGCACGAACAAACTGGTGGTGACCGCCGGCGCATGGGTGTCACAGCTTCTGCCACACCTGGTGCCACTCGCCAAACCCGAACGACAAGTGCTTGCCTGGTTCCAACCTATCGAACCGGATTTATTCGAGCCGGAGAACTTTCCCGTATTTGTCTTCAATGACGCAACGGATGGCGGGGTTTACTATGGGTTTCCGGTTTATGGCGGTCCGGGATTCAAAATCGGGCGCATGCACCATTTGTATGAGTCGGTAAATCCGGATGACGTGGATCGCAACGTTCATACTCGCGACGAAGAGCTCTTACGTACGTTTGTATCTCAATACATGCCAAAAGCATCGGGTCCGACACTTTCGTTGCAGACATGCATGTTCACCAACACACCTGACGAACACTTCATCATCGAACGTTATCCGGATAACACAGACATAGTGATCGCATGCGGCTTTTCAGGACACGGCTTCAAGTTCGCAAGTGTTGTCGGAGAAATCTTGGCGGATCTTGCCACGACGGGCAAAACGAGCCACGACATTGGGCTGTTTAAGTCTGACCGCTTTCGCACCGCGTAAACGCGGGGCGAAAGCGGAACGTTGAACGTTGAACATCGAACGCTGAACGCCCAACAGTTGGCGTAAACGGAGAAAACTAGCCGCAGCGAAACGTTGGATGTTCGGCGTTCGGCGTTCGATGTTCAGCCGTTCGACGTTCAGCCGTTCGACGTTCGACGTTCGACGTTCTATAGTATAAACCCGGCTGCGAGGAACAACGCCAACGCTCCGCTCGCGGCGAGAAGCGCATACGGCAATTGGGTTCGGACGTGGTCGATATGATCGGTGGCCGCGGCCATTGATGCGACGATTGTGCTATCGGAGATGGGCGAACAATGGTCCCCAAAGATCCCCCCACCCAATGCGGCCGCCAACGTCAAGCCCGGATGGATGTCTAAGAGTTCGAACATCGGTACGACAATTGGGATCATGATAGCGAACGTGCCCCATGATGTACCCGTGGAGAATGCCATAACACATGCCAGGATGAACACGATCGCTGGAACAAACCCGGGATTCAAAGATGCCTCGGCGGCTTGTGCGAGAAACCGTCCGGTGCCGAGTGATGATTGTGTCGTTGAGATGGCGAAGGCCAGGGCCAGGACGATGACAAGCGGAGTGAGTCCCTGAATCCCCTTGATCAGATTGTCCGTGGCTTCCTTTAGGTTCATGATGCCTTGGACACGGTACATGACGGTGGCGATTGCGAGTCCTGCAATGACACCCCATAACACGGCATCCGAACCACTGCCTTGCAAGATATTGCCATCGCCGGTCAACCAAAGCACGTACGGTACGGTCGCGACCATCGTCACGATGGGTAGGATCATGTTGATCGCGCGTTTTGGGATACCGGGTTTTGCTTGTAGCGTTGACACTTCTTGGGAGATCAGTGGTGCAGCACCATCGCGCAACAGTTTCCCCTCTTCCGCCACCCGCCGCTCGGCTTCCCGCATTGGCCCAATATTCCAGTTCGTTACGATCACATAAAATGCGAGCACCAACGCAAGAATCGCATAGAAGTTGAGCGCGAGTGACGACAACAGGAGACCAATGGGATTTTCAACATCTTGTGCCACAAGCAATGTGACGATGTAGGCGCCCCACGCATTGATTGGGATAAGAAGTTGTTTGGGAGCACACGTGGCGTCGATGATATAACTGAGTTTCTCGCGCGAGACTCCCACCTTGTCAAACAGTGGTCGTGCCACCGATCCCGACACGAGCAATCCGAAATTGGATTCGAGAAAGACACCCATACTCACCAATCCCGCGATCAAACCAACTGCGCGCCGCGTGGTTGCGAGACGCAGACGCTCGACGGCGGCCACGAAACCTTCCATACCACCGGACGCTTGTGTGAAGGTGATGATTGCTCCAATCAACACGCTAAAGATCAGCGTTTTTGCGTTGCCCTCGTTCGTGACAGCCGCGATGAATACGTTGACCGATTCTATGAGCCCAGCCACTGGGTTCCACGAATTCATGATAGTCCAACCGAGCCACACGAACGCGCCAAGCGATATGAACACTTGCTTTGTCCGGATAGCCATCCCGATAGCGACAATCGGAGGCAAGATTGACAACCAACCGTATGATTCCATCGCGTGAACCGCCGTGCGGTTAAGGTTTACGTGGTACCAATGTTCCCTGTTGTTCGCGGCTGAACGTAATCAGCAAACGTGCAACTCGTCCATACGATTGGCCCGTAAAAAACGGTCGTTGACAGATCGTCCGACTGTTGTGCCGACGCCAACAAATCGTCTAAAGTATGCGCTGAGGTGCTCGAGATCTCGCTGGACACCGGGGAGTCGCCTCCGCGCTACACCGCGCCACCGTTCACGATCCGCACGCGCCAAGGCGGCAGCGAGTTGGCGTTGTGCAAACATGATGGACGAGTAACGTACGTAAGAGTCGTCTGACAGCGCGCCCGCAACAAATCCCAGAAAACTAGCTTCGTCTTCAGACGCAATACCGCGTTGGTGAGCTTTCTCGTGCGCTACGGACTGCGGGAACGAGGACTGCGGGAACGAGAGTGCCGGCAATCCCCATCGCACGTTTGCCTCCGCGGTGAAGGGAAAATAAAATCCGGTAATGCCCAAACGGGCATAAATCGCACTCGACGCGATGTATTTCGTTTTGCCGTAACGCCGCGCCATGGACTCCGGCAAGTCCAAACGGGAAACCACTCGTGCCCAGGACGACTCAATCGCGGCGTGGACCTCTCCCATTCCGTTTGGCAAAGTTGTTGGGCTACCTACGTCGCTGGTGTCGTGAATGGCCAGATACGCGCGGTTGCCTTCTTCGACTAGTTCAGTAGCAAGACGTGTAAGTTCTTCCACGTCTCCAGGGGACCACGCAGGCCAGCCAACCCGGGTCTCAAGATTTGGCCGAGCGTAGTTGAAGCCCCACATCGTGTAAAATAGGAGAACGACGATGCCAGCATCACGGACGAGACGGGTGGCGCCACACACGACGGCGTTCTCGATGCTGCGTTGCTTGCTGATGACGTTTCGCACCGAGACCCACGTCACTCGCAGAAGGAAGGCGGCATAACCCACATAAATGAGTTCGGTTATCGAGAACGGGACAAAACCGGTGATGCGTGAGAGCATCCAGACAAACGGGGGCGCGATGCGTGCGGAATAAAGGGACTCGACGAGGTCGGGAAACCTCGCGGCGAGTCCCGCCATACCGTACATGGTTACGCCAAACGCCGCAATCAGTAACCGAGATCTCCATTGTGGACTTCGATTCGCCGGAAACGCCGGCTTTTCAACTCGCGCGGATTCGCCGCCACCCTCATGTACCACGTCTCGCCCTCCCGAGCAGCAGCATCCGCATATAGCGGGAATTGCAATTAATGGCGATCTGCTCCGAACCAGCCGGCGCGGCCGCACTCAAAGTGTACCATCGCTCGCATGGGACAGATAGTATTGTTGACCACGCAACGTTCCACGAGGTTCACATGCCCAAGGGCACAAGAAGGAAAAAAGTCACTCCACGTTCGCGCGGACTGTACGCAAGCCGCTTGGCATCGGGAACACCGCCGGCATCCGTCGATACGCTCGTCGGCGAGATTGAAAATGATGGTGGTTCAATAATTGGCGTCTACCGAGACCCACTCGGCGGGCATTGGCAAGTGATGGCCGGGTTGCCAACCGACAAGGTGGAAGCCACACCGTTTCAAAGGGATCTCTCCGAAACGCATGTTGCGCGTTTGGCCGATGCAATCGACTCGCTTGACCGGTTCATGGATCCAATCATTGCGGTCCGATCGGCAGGTTTGTATTGGACACCCAATGGGCATCATCGATTGGCAGCATTGAAAACGTTGGGCGCGCGATCCATCGTGGCTCTTGTTGCCCCGGAGGAAGCATTGGCCTACCGAATACTTTCTTTGAACACAGAGAAGGCACACAACTTGAGAGAACGCTCATTGGAAGCCATCAGGATGTCTCAGGCGCTGTCCGACATGGCTCCGCGAGCCAAAGAAAAAGATTTTTCTGCCGAGTTCGAAGAGGCGCCGCTTTTGACGTTGGGTTTGTGTTACCAGCAAAAGGGGCGCTTTGCCGGCAGTCCGTTCCATAGCATCTTGAAAAAGATCGATCGTTTTCTTTCCAAACCGCTCCCGGAGGCTTTGGCCGTCAGAACAGAACGCGCGGCTCGTGTAATCGAATTAGAAGATGCGGTCAATGAAGCCGTTGCCGAACTGAAGACGCACGGTTTCGACAGTCCGTATCTCAAGAACTTCATCGTCGGTCGCATTAATCCGCTTCGTTTCAAACGGGGCGCGACTGGCGAGTTCGAATCGACCATCGACAAGATGATCGCGTCCGCGAAGAAATTTGACGTGCGAAAAATGCAGGCACGGCCAACCGTGTAAACATAGTCGCGAGGACTGGCTGACGCGTTTATCTTCCCTGCCCCACCGACACTCTGAGAGCTATGGCAAGCAAATCTTCGGTCCAGTTTCTGGGCGCGGCCGGCACCGTTACCGGTTCGAAACATCTCATTCGTCATGCCGGTCGTCAGGTCATGTTGGACTGCGGCATGTTTCAAGGTCACAAAGCCCTACGTCAGCGGAATTGGGCGCCGCTGCCATTCAACCCGAAGAAGCTGGACGCCATCGTCCTGAGCCACGCGCACATCGACCACTCTGGGCACCTCCCGCTCGCGGTTCGGCATGGTTTTGACGGCCCGGTGTACTGCACAACCGGCACGGCGGCTCTGCTCGGCAATCTTCTTCGCGACGCCGCGTACCTGCAAGAAGAACAGGCCGAGCGGGCCAATCGTCATGGATTTTCCAAGCACAAACCCGCGTTGCCTCTCTATACAATGGAAGACGCGGAAGCTGCGCTGCGGTTGTTGGAACCGCGCCCTTATCGCAAGTCCTTCAAAGCTGCGCCCGAGTTTGAGGTGAAGTTCAGACACACCGGCCATATTCTTGGTTCAGCGTCCGTCGAGTTGAAATTACACGGTCGAAAAACCAGACGTGTTGTGTTTTCAGGAGATCTGGGTCGATGGGACCGACCAATCTTGCGAGATCCGGTTTTGCCTAAGAGAGCCGACGTGCTCATTCTAGAATCTACGTACGGTAATCGTGATCATCCGCCTGATCCTGAAGAAAATCTCGCGCGCATCATTCGTCAGGCAGCCGAGCGCAATGGCCCGGTCATCATTCCCGCATTCGCCGTGGGGCGAACACAGGAGATCGTGTGGCGTATTCGGTTGCTCGAGAACGAAGGACGGATCCCCGTGCT
>JAZDDD010000592.1:0-2466 GCA_036679545.1 Gemmatimonadota bacterium
TCAGCGTACACGAGTAACGCAATACGAGCCGTTCTATTCGGATCGTACTCGACGCTTGCCACGCGCGCGGGTACGCCTGACTTATTTCGCTTGAAATCGATAATACGATACCGCTGTTTGTGACCACCGCCCCGCCGACGCATCGTGATGTGCCCGCTGGCGTTTCTGCCGGCCTTTTGTCGCAAACCTTCCAACAAAGAACGCTCTGGTGTGGCACCAGAAAGTTCCTCGAAGTCTGAGACCGTTCTGAACCGTGTACCCGGCGTCATTGGTCGAAATTTTCTTATACCCATGATCTATCCTTCGAAGATCTCGATGGCATCGTCTGGATGAAGCGTCACGTACGCCTTTTTCCATTTTGGCTTGCGCCCCTGCGAACGTCCCATCGTCTTTCTCTTTGCCGGCTGCACCATGGTACGAACCTTCATCACGCGCACATCAAACAGTGACGTGACGGCTTCGCGGATCTGGTACTTGTTCGCATCCGGGTGTACCTCAAACGCATACTCTTTTCGCTGTGAGTACGCGGCCGACGATTTTTCGGTGACCACCGGTCGGATAACGGCTTGAAACGTGCTAGGCATCGTCGCCTCCCACATCTTCAGCGCCGCTTGTATCACCCGCAAGCGCGGGTTGCTCAATCACGACGGCCTGTGACCATAGGACCTCGTATGTCGAGGCCTCGACGTAGGGCATCACGTGGACGTGCTGCAAGTTGCGACCGGACAGATACAAATCCGTATTGTTTTTTGCGGTCAGCACGAGAACGCGTTGCCCACTCAATTTCATTTTCTCCAGAATATCGAGAAGCAGACGTGTCTTTGGCTGCTCGAATTCCAACGACTCGATAACGTGCAGCGCACCATCGTTGGCACGTGCGTTCAACGCCGACTGCCGAGCCAGCTGTTTCACCTTTCGCGGCAATTTCACGTTGTAACTGCGTGGCCTTGGGCCAAAGACGACGCCGCCGCCGCGCCAATGGGCTGCCCTGGTTGTCCCCGCGCGTGCGCGACCAGTGCCCTTTTGACGCCAAGGTTTGCGCGAACCACCTGACACTTCACCGCGGGTCTTTGTCGAAGCCGTCCCCTGTCGTTGGTTGGCGAGAAACGCGCGCACGGCATGATACATGGCCCCCTCATGCACAGACCCATCATACGATTCAGGGAGCTGAAACTTGCTCTTCTTTGCGCCGCCGCCGGCTGACACATGATTGACTTTAAGCATACCGGCTCGACCCTCGCTGTTTGCGAATCGTTACCATACTGCTGGCTGCCCCGGGTACGGCACCGCGAATAAACAGCAGGTTCCGCTCTGCATCAACACGCACGATTCGGAGACCTAGCTCCGTATGTGTCGCTGCGCCGTAATGACCCGGCATTTTCTTTCCCTTGATGACACGTGACGGATCGGTTCCCGGTCCCAAACTACCGGGACGCCGGTAACGCGTGCTGCCGTGAGTCGCCGGCCCACCGCTGAATCCGTATCGTTTCACAACACCCTGAAAACCACGACCTTTGGACTTGCCTGTCACCTTGACCTGTTCACCTTCGGTGAATGCCGCGACTGTTATCACGGCGCCCGGCTCGAGTTTGGCCGCATCTTCTTCGTTGACCCGAAACTCGCGTAACGTGGCAGGCGCGGTTTCGAGGCCGGCAGCCGCCGCATGATTTTTCTGAGCTTTTGCGGTACGCTTCGGCTTCTTGGCTCCGAAGCCAAGCTGCACGGAAGACCCGGACTTTTGCTTACGGATTTGCACCACTGGGCATGGCCCGGCCTGCACAACCGTGACCGGTATGACGCGTCCTTTGTCGTCGTAGATCCTCGTCATGCCCAGCTTACGTCCGATAATGGCGTTCATTGTCGCCGTGCTCCTGCTGCCAGCTGCCCGCTGCCCGCTGCCCGCTTTCCCGACGGGTGCCAAATCCCGGGTAACGATGTCTTAATCATTGAACCTTTATCTCAACATCTACGCCTGACGGTAGATCGAGCTTAGTCAATGCATCGACCGTCTGTGGCCGCGAATCTGGAATGTCGATCAGTCGCTTGTGCGTTTTGAGTTCAAACTGTTCACGACTTTTCTTATCGACGTGCGGACTCCGCAAAACCGTCCACCGTTGCCATTTCGTCGGCAACGGAATCGGACCGGTCACGTGCGCACCACTCTTCGTCACCGTGCGAACGATGTCCGCGGCGGCTTGGTCGAGAACCACGTGGTCGAAGGCTTTCAGTCGAATTCGTATTTGGTTCCAACCCACCGTCAGGTCGGGCCTAACTCGTTATGACCACTCGCTGCCGCCGTCTTACTCGTCCGCCGCGACAACGGGCGGCTGGTAGCGGGCGGCGGGCAGCTCTCTACTCATGAATCTTGGTCACGACGCCTGCGCCAACTGTCCGCCCGCCCTCGCGCACCGCAAACCGCAACCCCTCTTCCATTGCAATCGGCGTGATCAGCTCGATCAACATCTT
>JAZDDD010000593.1:0-3103 GCA_036679545.1 Gemmatimonadota bacterium
AGCAGCGGTATTGTGACGGGACCCGGACAGGCGCATCTCGATTCCTGACATCGCGAAGTGTGTCCATTGTGCGGTGACCGTTTTCTGCCTGACACCATTCGTCCCAACCTCCATTGGGGCACAGACGTCCAGTGTGGCGGTACAAGTCAGCGGTAAGCTGGCAACACGCGTGACGGCTGTCATGGCGGAGCGCTGGCAAGTTGAACCGTCCCGCGTCGTGCTTCAGTGGGGCCATGTTCGCAACGGAACGCTGTTGGACGTGGACACACCGTTCGACATACGTGGCCGTGTGGCGGGGACCAACTTCACCGTGGTGTTTTTCCCGAACGACACGCAACCTCTTGCCGTTGGTTTGCGTGCGGGTCTACGCAAAACCGTTCCACTCACGACACGACCACTCCCCACCGGGTACATCATCGCCGAGGCAGATGTTACGTGGGGCGACTGGACTTTCTGGGGGGACGATGTACACGAACGTCCGGGTGACGGGCTCCCGATTGGTTGGCGGGTCCGTTCTAGTATCGCAGCGGGTCGTCCGGTCCGATCTCCCTTTGCTTCCGCGCCGCCGCTTGTCGGGGCCGGAGCAGATGTTGAAGTGATTTGGGAAAAACGTTCAATCGCAATTCTTCTCGTCGGTGTAGCGATGCACGCTGCATCGGTTGGCCAACAGGTCAGAGTGCGATTGAACCAAGGCCGTGGCAATATCAGGGGTTTGGTGAAACCTAACGGTCAAATAGAACTGTCGAGGAACTAATGAGGTTTAAGATGAAATACGTCGTTGCTATCTATGCCGGATTGTTGGCGGTTTCCGTCTGGGCGGTACCGGTGGAAGGTCAGGGACTCTCTCGTCGGTCCCGTGCATCGTGGCTCACGGACAAACGGATTGTGCCGGTTGGTTCCATCGTAACGGTGGTCGTAGATGAGCGCACAACCGCACGCGAACGGACAAGCCGCGTGGCGAGTGCGGACCGCAGTAACTCGATGGGGCTTTCCATCGCGAGCCCCGACGTCACACTGCCAATTTCCTCGGCGCAGTTCGGCGCGAATAGTGATGCGCAGAGTCGCAATACCGGCGAAGCGAATCGCAGAGGAGACCTCAGCTCCATCTTCACCGTCAGCGTGGTTGGTGTGGAGCCAACGGGCAATTTGAGGATCGAGGGTACGCGAACAATCGAAATTGACGGCCGTGCGCAAGAGTGGGAGCTGTCAGGAATCATCCGTCCCAGCGATCTGTCTGCTGACAATATTGTGCCATCGAGCCGTATCGCAAACGCGGAGATCCACTACAAGGGCCAGGACATCGGACCAAGCAAGGGGATCATTTCGAAAATTCTCGGGATCTTCTGGCCATGAGTGACACGGCGCGTTGGGTGATGGCCGTCGTATTGGCCGCGGTTTGGTGTCTTGTCCCGTTTCAGGCGTCTTCTCAGGCGACGGTTGGCGCGGTCACGACGACCGAGGGTGACATACCGGTTCGTGTCATGGGTTTTGGGCTTGTCATTGGTTTGGATGGTACTGGCGATCGCAGTATCAGCGGATCCGGGCGATCGGCCGGAACAAGTGTACGGGCGGTCGCAAATCTGCTTCAGCGATTTGGCTTGGCGGTACCCACAGACGCGATGCGTGTTCGCAACGTCGCCGCCGTCATCGTGCAAGCAGACATCAGCCCCTATCTGCGCGCTGGCCAACGTTTCGACTTACATGTGTCTTCCTTACACGATGCTGCGTCCATACGAGGTGGGCAGTTGTTGATGATGCCCTTGCTCATGGATTTTTCTGATACGCTCTTGGTTGCAACGGGATCTGGGGGGGTCGTGGTACAGCAAGATCCCGCCGGTAGGTTGCTGGGTCGTGGAGGGGCCTCAGGTAGAATACCACGTGGTGGTCTCGTGGAATTGGATCTACCACGCCCGCAGTTATCGGCAACCCCGTCGCTCAGTCTTAACGATCCCGACGTTACGATGGCGGCACGGATTGCGGCGGCCATCAATGCTGCGTTGGGTGATGGCGTTGCCCAGATATTGGATCCTGGCACCATCCAGTTAAACCCCCCCGGAGGAGCAACCGATAATCTGATTGGGTTCCTCGCGGAAGTTGACACGCTGACTGTGGAATCTTACAGCGCTCCGCGAATCATCATAGATAGGCGCGACGGTACCGTAGCCACAGTTGGGAGTATCATGTTGGGCCAGACGACGACCGTCACACACAACGGAATCACGCTGACGATCGGCAATGCCGATCCGAACGCGGTGCAAGTGGCCGGTTTGGTATCGGTTCCCGTGGGGATCTCGATACAGGACATCGCCGAAGGGTTGCATGTGGCAGGGGCCTCACCGCAAGAGATGGCTCGGATTTTTGAGTTGTTACGCAAGGCCGGGGCATTGGCCGCTGACATTGAAGTCCAATGAACGTGAACGTCAACAACTCGGTGCGTGCGGTGTTGCCAGAAATTCCGGAACTTCGACAAGCAACACGTGCCCTGGAAGGAGTTTTTCTCAGCCAACTCTTTCAGGCGATGCGTGCTACCGTACCTGAAGGTGGGTTCATGGAGTCGTCGTCAGCTCAGGCAACTTTTCAGTCGATGTTCGATGAAAAAATGGCTGAGACATTGGCGCAGCGAACCGACGGGGGCATTGGTGACATGCTATACGAACAACTTCGTCGACGAATTCACAACATGACTCTCACACCGGGCGACACCACGCCGTCGTAAAAATATGACTGACTCTCATACACGACAACCGATTGATCAGACGCCAGGACGCGTTGCGCAACTTGTGCGTGCCCTGAACGCCGAAACCGGGATTCTCCTCGAGTTGCGCGAAACCCTGGTCAAGCAACGAGAGGCGGTGGCGACCAGTGACCAGGAGTCGGTCGAGAACAGCATCCACGCCATGGGGCGGATTATTCTGACCCTCGAGGAAACACGTCGTCAGCGGCGCTCCTTGCTCGGGCTTGTGTGTAACGGAGAAGATGTTTCACTGAGTGACATCGAAGAACATGTCTCGGTGGTTCCAGAAGATTTTATCGAAGCGCGGGCCGCAGTTCGGGAACAGTCCGTCGCAACCGCGAACGATCTCGCGATCAACCAGCACGTATT
>JAZDDD010000594.1:0-3086 GCA_036679545.1 Gemmatimonadota bacterium
GTACCGCGAGATAGTTTGCTTCGATGCGGCGGCCCGGGCACGCTGCAGACTGACCCTCGATGCGGATCTGTTGGATCCGCGCCGCGAGACCCGGGTCGGGTGCAAGGTCCGCGGGTGGACGGGAGGGTCCACATCCGATCAACGTGACCACCCCTACCCCACTCAACACAAGTCTCAAGTTACCAGGACACATCAGCCCCCCCTTGTGTGCATTTCTTTGTGTGGATCCGATCTGAGGCTCGAAATCTGATACAACACTCCACGATCCGAGGTACTCTTCCGTTCTTCTGCGCCGCGGTCTGACCGTTGTCGCCATTGGCCAGCAACCAGTTGCACAAGATCGTCGTCCGTAGCCCCATCGCGGATCGGTTCGCGCAGGTCAAAACCCTGATCAGCGTAAAGACACGTGAACAACATGCCGTCCGCCGTCAACCGCGCACGATCGCACGTTCGACAGAATGGTTCCGTAGTCGATGCAATTATGCCAAACGTGGTGCCGTCCTCTAGGTGATACCGCTCAGCCGGTGCCGTTGAATCATCCTTGCGAGCCACGGGTTGGATGACTCCCCGATGTGCCCCGATTGCGGTCAGAATCTCCGTTCGGGGTACGACCTTCTCCATTGACCATTGGGTGGCACCACCAACATCCATGTACTCGATGAATCGAAGCTCCGCTCCCACACTGCGTGCAAAGTCCAAGAGGTCAAGCAACTCGTCGTCGTTAAACCCGCGGGTCACGACCGTATTGATCTTGGTTCCCGTGAATCCCAACCGTTGAAGCTCTGTTAAGGCGCTGACCACGTCGGCAAGCTTTGATCGTCTCGTAAACTCGCGGAAACGACTCTCCTGTAACGTGTCGAGGCTCACAGTCATACGTTTGAGACCCGCCGATCGGAGATCCGCCGCAAACCCAGACAACGTGACGCCATTGGTGGTCATGGCAAGATCCTTTATGGGAGGAATCTCCCCGATCATCCGCACAAGCTCGACGATCCCCTGACGAAGCAACGGTTCTCCGCCGGTCAGTCGGACCTTATCAACACCAACGTGGGAGAAGATCCGAATGACCCTGGCAATCTCTTCGAACGTTAGCAGCGAGGGTTTGGGCAACCAGACGTAGTGCTCCTCCGGCATACAATATTGGCAACGGAGGTTACACCTATCGGTTACCGAGACCCGCAGGTTTCGAAGTGGTCGTCCAAATGTGTCTCGAATCACGTCATTCATAGATCGAAGGATAGCCGGTCTGCAATCATCTGCGAACCAGTGCCACGGTCCCGTAGGCACTCGCCGCCGCCAATAATGCCAAAAGGTTCGGAGTGACAAACCCCATTAACGGCTCCGCAACCACAATCCGCGCCGTGAGAAACGTAACCAGGCCAACGAGGACCGCCGCGAAGGCGTGACTGGCCCGTGCTTGCCGATGGAAGAGTCCCGCCAGCATCGGGACAAAGAGTACAACGCCTACGATGGAGTAAAAAATCGTAAGTGCGTCTACGATTGTTTCTGAGATCAGGGCGAAGGCTATCGAGAGCACGCCACCACCGACCGCAGCCAAACGAGCGACACGGAGCACATCCGCATCGCTGGCGTTAGGAACCAAGAATCGTTTATACAGGTCCTTCGAAAGCGACGTAGACAACATGAAGAGAATTGCGTCGGCGGAGCTGATCTCGGCCATGAAAATCGCACCCAACCCCAAAGCGCCCACAGCAACCGGCAAACCATTCTTGAGCAGCGTGGGCAACGCACTTTCCTGTTCAGCCAAACCCGGGAAACGTACATGCGCAATCATTCCCAACAATGCGGGAGCTAAGGCAAAGATCAAAAGAACAACGGCGGAGATTCCGAGGCCGATCCGTATCGCACGTTCGTCCTTAGCCCCATATATCTTTTGTACGATTCCGGGCGATATCATGAAATTGGGAAGGAGCAACGCAAGGAAAAAAATTCCATTTGCACCTGGCGGACCCCAAAAACTCACGTAGTCCGGACCAATACTTTGCGCACTTTGAAAGAGCCCGCTCAAACCACCGACGGACATCAACGCCAACGGCAACGCGACGGCGAATCCCAATAGCAAGACCACGAGCTGAATTGCATTGATCCATGCGGCACCGGCCAAACCGCCGGCCGTAAAATACGTGATCATGATGGCACCGCCGCCAATGTAGGCAACGGAACGGGGAATTCCGGCAACGGCCTCGAGCACAAAACCCAACGCCATGATTTGCGCAGCGAGTAGAGCTGGCGTACCAAGCCAAAGCAGGCCCGTTATGGTTCCACGCACTGCGGCACCGTAACGTGCTTCGAGAAAGTCCCCAACCGTCAGGTAACCGTTGTCTCGTGCCAATCTCCAAAAACGTGGGCCTAACCAAAACGCCACGAAGAAAGTTCCAATACCGGCAGTGCCAACCCACCACCACGCGGAGAACCCTTGCACATATCCAATGCCGGCCGCGCCGACGGTCGTGCCGGCACCGATGTTCGCGGCCAGCACCGTCGAACCAGTCAAGACGGGGTTCAGCGAACGACCGGCCACGAAAAAATCGTCCGCGCGTTTTACCCGCCGCGAGAGCCACACACCGAGCACCAAAAGTGTTCCGGCGTACAATGCGATTACAACGAGATAAAGATTCACCGCAGCGACCTCACCGCGCGGCCAAGTCCGCGACCGACGGAATTCCGGGCAGTCCCGTTGCGGTGGTCACCGCCCTGAGAATGGCCTGCGCCGCCGCATCGGCAGCAAGCGCACCAAGGACGAGCATGTCCGGTGGTCCGTCGAGTGTGCCGAGCGATAGTGCGAACACGATGTCACCATCCATTGGTGTATGCACCGGCGAGATCGCCCGTGCCAGACCATCGTGAGTCACCACGGCCATGCGAGTCGCCTGCGTTTTTGTGAGTGACGCGTTGGTGGCGACAAGCACCAATGTCGTGTTTCTGCCACCGAATCCTCGACCACGAATCTCTCCACGTCTTATCAACGCCGCCTGATCCAGAAACGTTTGCGTGTCCACATCGAGCGCGCCGGCTACGATCTCTCCGGTGGCAGGATCAAGCACGTCTCCAACGGCATTCACTGC
>JAZDDD010000595.1:0-4768 GCA_036679545.1 Gemmatimonadota bacterium
ACAAGCTAACGACCCCGCGCGTTCACGGAAGTTTCGCCAAGCGGCTGTGGCCTATTTGCATGTTGCGCTGCTATACGAAATGACCGCGTACGTCTTAGTTAGGGAGGGCCTCCTACCGACACGTTTCGGTCCACCGGTTATGTGGTTAATTCTTGGTGGAGTGTTGGGTGGGTCCATTGTTTTGGCTTTGTATTTTTGGCAAAACGTGTGGTTTGCGCGAATCGTTTGGGTGGTCCACGGGTTGCGATTGCGCGCACTAATCGGTGGGGCCTTCTTCCCCGGCAACGATGCCATGGCACCTGCGGGATTTTACATTGCAGCACTGGTTGTTGTGGTGTTGAACCTGTGGATGCTGGCACGCGCGGCGTGGGACGTATGAATTTCCGGACGTATTACGATATTGGCGGCAAGGACCGGTCCGGACTTGGCGACCAAGTTGGGGAGCAACACCGGCGTGTCCGCGAACGCCTGGCCACCATTCGTCGAGTCGTGGTGGTTGCGAGTGGAAAGGGCGGTGTGGGAAAGAGCCGCATCGCCGCGTCCATGGCCCATCAATTCGCGGGCAGCGGGTCATTCCGGGTCGGCGTGCTGGACGCGGACTTAACCAGTCCCACAATCGCCAACTTGCTCGGTGCCGCCGGCCCGCTGCGAGTAACGAACAATGGTGTCATTCCGGCGCGTGGCAAATCGGACATTCAGGTCGTCTCCACGGATCTGTTGTTGGATGAGGGCCAACCGCTGCAGTGGCGAGAACCGAAGGAGGCCCGGTTTGCCTGGCGTGGAGCGCAGCAAGTTGGTGTGTTGCGTGAGTTCTTGAGTGATATCAATTGGGGAGATCTAGACCTGTTACTGATTGACGCACCGCCGGGTATTGCAGTTTTGCAGGACATTCACGAACTGATACCCAATTTGACGGGTGCAATCTTTGTGACGATCCCGAGCGTGGAGTCGTCCCGTTCCGTTGCCCGAGCCATACGATCGGCCTTGGAAGAAGGTGTTCAGACACTCGGTATCATCGAGAACATGAGTGGCATGGTTTGCCAAAAGTGCGGTGAGCGCCACTCCTTGTTCTCGGGTGCGGCCGGCGACGATTTGTCTTCCGAGTTTGGCGTACCACTTTTGGCGCAGATCCCGTTTTCTGTGTTGACCGATGGACCGATCGTGTTACCGAGTGCCGTGATTGATGCGCTTATGGAGGTTGGAACGTGAAGTTTTTGTGTATACCCTGTGATCAACAGATGGATTTCGATGAGCGAGCCGAGCCGGGAGATGGCACCTTTGGCGCCTCATTCCACTGTCCAAAGTGTGGCCACCAAATCGCAATGTTGGCCAATCCCATGGAAACACAGCTGGTCGGGTCGCTTGGGGTGAAGATCGGTGGCCGCACGCTGGACCAGGAACCGATGGAGTTCGTGCGGGAAAAAGTGGAAACACGAGACGGCGCAATCGTCGGAGCGAATACCACGGCCCACACGCGGCCCCGTTGGTCGGCGGAAAGCGAGGCTCGTCTTGACCGGGTGCCAAAGTTCGTGAAGGGGATGGTCAAGAAGATTTACGGAGAATGGGCTAGCGAGCGCGGTATCACCGAGATCACTCCCGCCATTATGGACGAAGCCCGAGTTGATCTTGGCCTGGAGAATATGTGACTGGTCCGCCGGATCTTACCGAACGCCAGGTTTCCACACTCAAAATCACGATTGACCGGACACTTTGCGTTGGGTTTGGGGACTGTGTGGAGGTCGCGCCGGACGCTTTCGATTTGGACGACGACGGAATTGCCGTTTTTCGCCAACCCGAACTTGTGGTGCCCGAAGTCTTGATCGAAGCATGTCGTATATGCCCCGTGGATGCGTTGGTTGTAGTGGATGAAACGGACCGACAGGTCGTCCCTTGACAGTGGTTCAGACACAGGTATAATCGCGCGGGACGTGCGTAAGTATGTCCGAGAAACGGGGTTGGGAACTGTGTAGGCGTCCGCATGAGCCCGCCAGCCGCAATGAGATACACAGAAAGTGCATTTTGAACCGTAAAGCGACCCGAAGGGGCCGAAGGGCGGCGTATGTACCGTGAAGTCCTCGTTCCGGTAGACAATTCCCAACAGTCTGATTGGGCGGTCGATCGTGCAATTGAAATATGTGTCGAGTCAGGCGGTCGAATTACCGGAAACCATGTCTATGCCGCCCGTCTGCACGACGTGCGTTTTAGACAGTTGGAAACCGGGCTTCCCGCGCAGTTTCAAACTCCTAAAGAGATCAAACGTCAGCGGAAGGTCCACGACAAGCTGATCGAAAAGGGGTTGCAGCTCATTTCAGATTCTTTCCTCGACCAGTTGGAACGTCGTTGTGGCGATCGTGGTGTCGCACTTCGTCGTCAGTTGTTAGAGGGTATTCATTTCGAAGAGATCATCAAGGAGGTCAACCTGGGAGCCGGCCAGTTGCCCAGCTTGATCGGTTTCGACCCCAATATCGCCGCCAACTATGACGGGAGCGACCGTCAGCGCTCGGACGTGAAGCTTGGCGATGACGGAAGGATCGTCGAAGAGGACGAGGACGCGGACGAAAAACTCGCCGGTTCGTCCGGACGCACCTACGACCTCGTCGTCATGGGCGCGCACGGTATTGGCCGCCAGGAGCTGTCCCAACTTGGTGGTGTGGTTGCGCGTGCGGCCCGGGGGATTCAAAAAGATCTCCTCGTTGTTCGCGAGGATGTGGCGTTGGCTGGGGGCCGCATGATGGTCTGTGTGGATGGGTCCGCCTACAGCTTTAAGGCGATGAAAGTCGGTCTTGAACTCGCACGCCAGTTTGACGCAAAACTCTTCGTGTGTTCTGCATTCGATGTTGAATACCACCATGACGTTTTCAATAACATCAAAGACGTGTTGTCTGAGCGAGCTGCCAAAGTCTTCAAGTTCGAAGAACAAGAAGAACTACACAACAATATCATCGACAAAGGACTCCTGAAACTCAGTCAGGCCAACATCAAACGCGCTGAAGTCATGGCTAAGGAATTCCCTGACGTCGTGATCGAGACCCAGGTCCTCGTTGGTAAGCCGTTCCAGGTCATTATGCAGTGGGCAGAGGAAATTTCTCCGACGTTGATCATTCTCGGGCGGCATGGGGCTCATCGGATCGAGAGCACGGAGATTGGTTCGCAAGCCGACAACCTGCTGCGTCTGAGTAAACGGAACATGTTGCTTACCAGCGCCATCGGCATACGCCCCGAGGATATTCCCTGGATCGAAGAGGATGGTAAAAAAGGGATTCCGTGGGCGCCCGATGCTGAGGTACGTATCCAGCGTGTTCCGCCGTTTGCGCAGGGTATCGCACGCCGGGCAGTCGAGGAATTTACAATGGAGCACGGTGCAGACCTTGTGACCAATCGTTGGTTGGATCGTGCAATCCAGAAACTACTGCCGACCCATATGCAGCTCCTCATGGGCATCGGTGATGCCGAAGAACTCGCGCGGGCCGAGGTAAAAGCGCAGGAGCAGATGGCCAAGACCGTTATTTTGGGCAGTGAAAAAGACGACGAACCGGCCGGGCACATGGTCGATGTAACGTGTCCCGTGACAAGTCACATTACGACGCGCGAACGGACCACCGCGGATCCGCCGGTGTGGACAGCCGAAGCGTTCGAACGTCTAAAGGTTGTTCCGTTGATTGCCAGGCCCCTTGCTCGTAGCACGGTTGAGCGGTTCGCTCAGCAAGACGATTTGTGGCGGATTACAACGGCCGTGATGGATGAAAACAAACAAGCCATGATTGAAGCGGACGAGTTTGACGCCGAGACCATGATGGGGATGTTTCGTGAATTGCGAGCAAAGCAGATTCGTGCAGCGGCCGAAGGCAAGGATGGACTCTCCGACGAGATGAAACGCTTCATCGAAGAGGCCAAAGCGTCCGGTGTTACTCGATGTCCCATCCGTGATATCGAAGAGAAAGTTGCAGAATGCCCAGTGGACTTTAAAACGGTATCGGCGGCGGATGCTAAAGCGGCAGTCGAGCAGTTCATGAACGAGGCGGAAACAGAAGCTTGACACGCCAACCGCGGAAGGTCCACTAACCGTGAAACTGTCTGACCTGGCAGTTCTCGGTGAGCCGCGGTTAGATACCGGAACCGCCAAGGGACCTGTGCCTCATGTCGTGGCCTGGAATCTCACCAGTCGGTGCAATCTGCAGTGCGCACATTGTTACATCTCGGCGGGCCCGTCGGAAGTGGCAAAGGGGGAGTTGTCCACCGACGAATGCCTGCAAATCACCGACGATATTCTCGCTCTCAATCCGTCCCCTATGTTCATTCTGTCCGGCGGAGAACCGCTGTTGCGAGAGGATCTCACCGAACTGGCGTCGCATGCGTCGTCGCGCGGCGCAACGGTCGTCGTGGGCACGAATGGAACTTTATTAACACAGAAAAAAATCCGTGACCTACAAAACGCGGGGGTCACCGGTGTCGCAGTGAGCATTGATTCGCTAAACGCTCGCTACCATGACCGTTTTCGGCATGGCGATGGTTCATTGCAAGCGACGTTAGACGCGGTGAGTCGCCTACGCGAAGATCGTCTGGACTTTGTCGTGCAGACCACCGTGACCAACGGGAATCGCCAAGAGTTGCGGCGTCTTGTAGAGTGGTCGGCTGAGAACGGAGCCGTTTCTTTCAATGCCTATTTTCTTGTTTCCACTGGACGTGCTTTGGGCATGGGTGCCATGAGTGCAGAGGAAAACGAAGAGGTGTTGAAGGAACTCGTGGATCTCCACCGGGAGTATCGTGG
>JAZDDD010000596.1:0-2525 GCA_036679545.1 Gemmatimonadota bacterium
ATACGGGCGGTGGTGCCAACCGGCACCACCAGCGGCAGAATCCGCGTGGCACATCCCGATAGTACGGTGGAAAGTACGGACGACTTCACGGTCATCCTGCCCCCGACCATCGTCGGATTTACCCCGGACAATGGCCCCATCGGCACGGAAGTGACCATTACCGGAACCAATTTACTGCAACTAACCGAAGTCTCCTTTAACGGAACCGCCGCTGACGGTTTCACCGTTGACAGCGATTCGGTCGTGCGTGCGAACGTCCCGGCCGGAGCCACCACTGGTCCTGTCAGGGTGAGCAACCTCGCCGGTTCGGATGCCAGTGCAGCGGATTTCACGGTGTTTCGGATACCCGTCATAACCTCCTTTTCGCCAAACGCCGGGCCGGCAGGGACTGAAGTGACCATCGCGGGAAGCGAACTCTCCGGAGCCACCGATGTCTTGTTCAATGGCCTTTCCGCAAGCAGCTTGAATATCGACTCCGATCTGCAGCTTCGGGCAGTCGTACCAACCAGTGCCACCAGCGGCAAAATCCGTGCGGTACATCCCGATAGTACGGTGGAAAGTACCGATGACTTCACGGTCATCCTGCCACCGAGCATTGCTGGATTTGCCCCGGAAGACGGTCCTGTCGGCACGGAAGTGACCATTACCGGAACCAATTTACTGCAACTAATCGAAGTCTCCTTTAACGGTACCGCGACTGACGATTTCATCGTTGACAGCGATTCGGTCGTGCGTGCGAACGTCCCGGCCGGAGCCACCACTGGTCCTGTCAGGGTGAGCAACCTCGCCGGTTCGGATACCAGTGCAGCGGATTTCACGGTGTTTCGGATACCCGTCATAACCTCCTTTTTGCCAAACGCCGGGCCGGCAGGGACTGAAGTGACCATTGCGGGAAGCGAACTCTCCGGAGCCACTGATGTCTTGTTCGATGGCCTTTCCGCCAGCAGTCTGAATATAGACTCCAATCTGCAGCTTCGGGCAGTCGTACCAACCGGGGCCACCAGCGGACAAATTCGCGTGGTACATCCCGATAGTACGGTGGAAAGTACGGACGACTTTACCGTCATTGATCCGCCAACCATCGCCGGGTTCAGCCCCACCAGCGGTGTGGTCGGAACCGAAGTTCTCATTGTAGGAAATAACCTGAATGACATCGATACCGTGCTCTTTAATGGTGTCCCGTCTGAATCTTTTGTGATAGATTCGAATACGCAATTGCGCGCCCAGGTCCCTGGTGGAGTAAGCACGGGAACCATCGAAGTGACCAACTTGGCCGGTAGTGCCTCGAGCACTCAAACCTTCCAGGTAACGGTGGAGAATGGCGCCCTGGTTTTTAATCCAATCCACGACAACCGCGTGCGTTCTTCGGAGCCAGGAAAAAATTACGGACAAAGTGACGTTCTGAAAGTTAGAGAAGCGGGCGCCTTTCATTACTCATTTCTCAAGTTTGATCTCTCCGGGTTAAGTGGCACGATTCTGAGCGCTAAAGTTCGTCTCGTAGTCGATGAAGGCGGCCCGGACGGGGGCGCGATCTACCCGGTTTCAAACAACTACCAGGGTAGTAACGAAGCGTGGGAGGAATCCGAGATAACCTGGAACAACGCGCCGGAGATCGATGCGGATGCTCTTGATTCCGTGGGCGCGGTCGATGACGGGGATGTGATTGAGTTCGATGTCAGTGATGTGGTAACCGGCAGCGGTATCTTCAGTTTTGGCCTTAAGAACGCTTCGTCCGATCCGGTCGATTACAGTTCTAAAGAGGGTGATTTCCCGCCTGAGTTAGTGATAGAAAGGCTTACGAGTGTCCCCGATATTACCTCCTTCACCCCTTTAGAGGGTGCGGCTGGAACCGAGGTGACGATCACCGGCAAAAACTTGGCCGCAACGACGCTGGTTTCCTTTAGCGGCACTCCCGCCGTCTTCTCCATCGAATCCAATAAACGCGTAACCGCGGAGGTTCCGGCGGGCGCCAGCAGTGGCAAGATCCTCGTGGCCAACTCAGACGGCAATGCCCAGAGCGCCGATGACTTTGTGGTTTTGACGCCTCCCGTCCTGACTTCGTTTTCGCCCACCAGTGGTTCCGTTGGAGAACAGGTAACGGTTTTGGGAAGCGGTTTTGATGCGGTTACGGATGTTTCGTTGAACGCCACGTCCGCGAGTTTCAGCCTTATATCTGATGGTGAGATCCGGTTTCCGGCGCCAGCAGGGGCGACCAGCGGTGCTTTGAGTCTGACAAGTCCAGGGGGAACCGCGACAAGTGCGACAGACTTTGCGGTCATTCTTATTCCTTCAATTAGTTCATTTAGTCCGGCAAGCGGAGTGGTCGGCGACGAAGTGTCCATTGTGGGTGTCAACTTCACCGGTGCGACAGAGGTGTCTTTTAATGGGACTGCTGCTCAAGTCATTACTGTGGATTCAGATACACAGGTACGCGCGGAGGTTCCCCCTGCGGCCACCAGCGGCGCACTAAGTGTAACTAATGCAGCCGGGGCCAGCCAGAGTGGCGATTCCTTCACGGTCATCCT
>JAZDDD010000597.1:0-2235 GCA_036679545.1 Gemmatimonadota bacterium
GAAGGAATAGCAGGCGCTGACATTTCGGTGGAAAAACCTCAAGACGGTCCCGGCGGTGGCCTGCCGGTCAACATCGAGATCATTGGGGAAGATGCGGGGGTCCTGAAGGATTTGGGCGCCGCCGCTGTTACGCGTTTGGAAAACTCTCCTGTATTCCGAAAACTGGACGGGTTAGAGAGCAACCTGTCCAACGGCCAACCTGAACTTGTCATCGAGGTAGACCGTGAAAAGGCCGCGTTGTACGGCCTGAACACACGTGATATCGGTACCACCATTCGTAGTGCCATCAATGGAACGGAAGCATCTAAATACCGAGACGGCAAAGAGGAGTACGACATCACTGTTCGGTTGGCGCGCGAATACCGTGAGGATGTCAGCTCCGTCGGTGATCTCACGATTTCCGCAGATGAGGGTCGTCAAATTCCTTTGTCTTCGGTTGCCACGTGGTACACGGACGTGGCATTCAGCGATGTAAACCGCAAAGATCTTGATCGAGTGGTTGTTGTGTCATCGGAGGTTCGCGCGGGTTTTCAGGCCAATGCTGTGCTGGCTGAGGTCCGGGACATCTTGAGCGATTTTCCGTTGCCACCGGGTTACCGCATTGAGTACACCGGCCAGCAACAGGATCAAGCTGAGTCGCAGGCGTTTCTCGTCGGTGCATTCTTGATGGCGTTGTTCTTGATTGCCTTCATCCTGGTGTCTCAGTTCGATTCCGTCACGAAGCCGTTCATAATTCTTACATCGGTGATTCTTTCGACGATCGGTGTCCTGATCGGATTGATGGTTTTCCGAATGCCGTTCGGGATCGTTATGACTGGCGTCGGTGTGATCAGCTTGGCCGGCGTCGTGGTGAACAACGCCATCGTTTTAATCGATTACATCGGGATTCTGCGCGGACGCGATGGCTTGTCTACTCGAGAAGCGTTGTTGCAAGCCGGTGCAACGAGATTCCGTCCGGTGGTTTTGACCGCCATCACAACGGTGCTCGGTCTTGCACCTTTGGCAATTGGCCTCAATTTCGATTTCTTCGGGTTGTACACCCGGCTTTCCCCGGAACTCTATTGGGGTGGCGAGCAGGCGGCGTGGTGGGGCCCGATGGCGATTGCGGTTATCGCGGGTCTTACGTTTGCAACATTCCTGACGTTGGTGCTCGTACCGGTGATGTACTCGCTGTTCGACGATTTTGAGATGGCCTTGGTGCGTAACTTCACCCATGAGGGGCGTGAATCGAGAGCGCCAGCGGAAGACAAAGTGGCGACGCCGGGCGAAGCGGCGGATCCACCAACCGACGGGGAGCCAGTGCCGGTTTAGATCAACGTCGCTAATCAACCGTTATCAAAGCCAATCGGCGTAAAGCTCCGGTCTACGGTCTCGCCAAAACAATGTGCGCGCGTGAGAGGTTTCGCACGCCGCGAAATCAATATCCGTGATCAGGAGATCGTCCTCGAGTTTTTTCGCACGGCTGAGGACATGACCGTCAGGGTCCACCACGAACGATTCACCTGCGAAGGTTAGTCGCTCTTCTTCTCCGACCCTGTTGCAAAGCGCCGCAAAGTAACCGTTCTGAAAGGCTGCGGTCCTCACCTCGGCTTCGTACAATCCGTCCGGCCATTCGTCGAGCCCTCCCGCCTGTGGTATCACCACGAGTTGCGCACCCGCTATGCCCAGTGCCCGCATGTATTCGGGATAATGGCGATCATAACAAATCGCGACACCGATTTTCCCGATGGCCGTTTCGAAAACCGGGGCACCATGATCACCCGGGCTGTAGTAGGCCTGTTCGTGAAAACATGCGTATTCGGTGATATGAATCATTCGGGTCGTGCCGAGGTGAGAGCCGTTCGCGTCAAAGACGGGTGAGCTGTCGTAACATCGCCCCGTGTCTTTGTCTGTTTCGTACAGATTGAACACGGTGACCATGCCATGAGCGCGGGCTTTTGCAGCTATGGCATCGGTGGTGGGTCCCGGAATCGTCTCTGCGACGCGGCGCGCCTCTTCCGATTGCTCGTGTTGGGGGAAAAATCGCGTTACCGCAAGTTCCGCGAAGGCCACCATCTCCGCGCCCTCCGCTTTTGCACGATCCATGGCGTCGAGGGCGCGGGTGAGGTTCGCGGACACATCGGTGTCACACCGTTGTTGGATGAGGGCTAGGCGCATTGTTGTTGAATTAACAATACGACCGCGTCAACCGCCCGGTATGGGGATCCGAATTGTTATCCCACCCGTCGTTGGCCC
>JAZDDD010000598.1:0-5467 GCA_036679545.1 Gemmatimonadota bacterium
GCGATGCCAACCGGCCACCGACTCCATGGAATGGGGCGGTGGGGTTCCATCACCGATGGATGTGACACGCGGCCGCGGCCCAGTACCAGAATCAAGGCGGCCCAAAGCCACCACACCCAGAACCACCGACCCAAGATGATAAGACCGGACAACATGAGAAACCCAACCGTGGTCTGATGTTTCCCCAACAACCCGTATACTACGTGACCACCGTCTAACTGACCAAGTGGCAACAAGTTAAGTGATGTCACAAACAACCCGAACCAACCGGCAAGCGCAAATGGGTGAAGCTCGACGGGTGTATTTCCCACGAAAAAACCTCGCGCCCAGCTCATCAGCAGCGAGTCTCCAAGGAAAATCGGACTGCTATTGATGGCCCGCAGATAGATGAATTGGGATGTCTCCCCAACCACATCCGGAGATGGTGTGGAGTGCGCCAACCCGTACGCGAGCGCAATGATCGATACCACGAATCCAGCCCAGGGGCCGGCGGCACCCACGTCCAGCAATTGCCGCCGATCGACTATCGGACTCCTTAGTCTAATGAACGCGCCAAAGGTGCCGATGAAGTTGATCCAGGACGGGGCGGGCAGAAAGTATGGCAGCGAGGCATTGATGTGATACCGCTTGGCGACGACGTAATGCCCTAGTTCGTGAATCAGAAGCACGGCCATGAGGGCCGCCGCAAATCCCAAGGCCGGCGAAGCCTCGCTGACCCAGCTCTTCACGGACACCCACAGTTCAACGGGTGGGACCCCGAAAATGGTTGGAAACGATACGGCTGGGCCGATCAACGCCGAGCCGGCCACCCAAACCGTGGCAAACGTTACGAGGAAGAGCCCGATGTGTAGGGCCCAACGCTCCCGGCGGGCAGGCTTGAGTGTGCGGATCAGAACGAGTCGGTCATCTCCGTCACGGGACGACCAATAATGGAGGCCTGGCCACTTTTTTAGCTCATCGCGTAACTCGGCGGACGGACCCACGTGTTCCGCGGCGACCACCGCATCGACGAACTCCCGGTCTAGGACCTTTGTCGTCCGCCAAAACGCGAAAAACCGATGTAGGTTCTTAAGTGGCACTCTTGACGGTCCAGAACGCCAACTCTATCTTTGCCTTACCTACACGCATAAGAGCAACCCCAAAGAGTACCCCCGTAGAAACCACAAGACCCGAAACCGACGCCCATTCAGCGGTGGCGTTTCGCTCTTTATTCACACCACACACCCCGTCCAGCCATCATGGAGTCCCGCAGCCGTGGACATTGCTGAACTGAAACAAAAATCCGTCGGCGAATTGCACACAATGGCCGAGGATTTGAACATCACCAACTACTCAGGCCTGCGCAAGCAGGATCTGATCTTCCGGATCGAGCAATCGTTACTGGATTCGGAGACCGTCTTGCGAGGGGAAGGCGTACTGGAGATCCTGCCCGAGGGTTACGGTTTCTTACGCAGCGCGGACTGGAACTACCTGTACGGACCCGATGACATCTATGTGAGTCCGAGTCAAATCAAACGATTTGATTTGAGGACAGGCGACACGATATCCGGACGGGTCCGACCCCCGAAAGAAGGCGAGCGGTATCTGGCCCTTCTGAAGGTCGAGAAGGTCAACTTCGAAGATCCGGAAAACGCAAAACATCGCATCGCATTTGACAACCTTCGGCCGCGATACCCCGACCGGCGAATCCCACTCGAAACAACAAAAACCGAATCTGACCTATCCTGCCGTGTTGTCGATTTGCTATCGCCGATCGGCTGCGGGCAGCGTGGCCTCATCGTGGCACCGCCAAAAGCCGGTAAAACGATCCTGCTACAAAAACTCGCAAATGCGATTCGCGAGACCGCACCGGACGCTACGCTCATCGTCCTCCTGATCGACGAACGGCCGGAGGAAGTCACCGATATGGAAGAGCACGTGGACGCTGAAGTCATCGCGTCTACGTTCGACGAGCCCGCCGATCGACATGTTCAGGTAGCGGACATGGTGATCGAAAAAGCAAAACGCCTAGTCGAGCACAAGAAGGATGTGGTCATCCTCCTCGACTCGATTACTCGTCTTGCGCGTGCACATAACACGGTCATCCCCCACTCGGGAAAGATCCTCTCCGGTGGTGTGGACGCCAACGCACTCCATAAGCCGAAGCGCTTCTTCGGTGCGGCGCGTAACATCGAAGGCGGCGGATCTCTCACAATCATCGCGACCGCGCTGATCGAGACCGGTAGCCGCATGGATGAGGTCATTTTCGAAGAATTCAAGGGAACCGGCAACATGGAGCTGTTGCTCGATCGCAAGATCTCCGACCGCAGGATATACCCCGCGATCGACGTGCAACGCAGCTCAACACGGCGCGAAGACCTTCTGATGGAACCTGAAGAACTCAACAAGACATATCTGTTGCGGAACTTCCTGGCCGACATGCCGCCGGTTGAGGCAATCGAGTTTTTACTCGAACGGATGAAGCGTACCAAGACCAACGCCGAGTTCTTTGCGACGATGCAACAGGGGTAACATCGGTGCATGAGGTAGACGGCGATCAGCGCGAAGGAGATGGGCTCCCGACGGACGGACCAATCCTTTCCATTGACTGGGGCACCAAAAGGATTGGTGTTGCGCTCTCAAACCCGCAGCAGACACTGGCCCACCCCATAGGGGTTCTCACACGACGCACCGGCCAACGATTCCCACTTAAGCAACTCAGACCGTACATCGAAGAACATCAACCCATTGGTGTGCTTGTGGGCCTTCCACTCGAGGCAGGAGGCTCAGAAGGGAATTCGGCAAAGGCAGCACGCGCCACCGCCGCAGTCATACGAGAAAAGACGAAGTTGCCGGTGGGGATGTTCGACGAACGGATGACAACCGCTCGCGTGCTCAAGTCGATGAACGAAGAAACCACCCGCCAAAGCCAACGAGGCATCGACGGCCTCGCCGCAACGGTCCTGTTACAGAGTTTTCTGGAAACACGACGATCGTGACGGTACGCGTCGCTGCGTTGGTCATTTATTTCTTGGCTTGCGGCTCTGAACCAAGTAACGAAATCGTTCGAGTGACTATACCGTCGGGCGCAACGGTGACGAGAGCGGCGGAATCCCTGGTCACACGCGGGGTCATCCGGTCGGCCACGTCCTTCAAACTCTGGGCGCGTGTGACCGGGAAGGATCGATCGATTCAGGCCGGCGTGTACGATCTTCCGCTCAATCTCTCCGCCCGTGAAGCAATCGACTGGTTGGTGCGGGGAAGGACCGCACTGGACCGACTTGTGATTCCGGAGGGTTTAATGCTCACCGAACTGGCCGGTGCCGTCGAAACACAGTTGGGGATATCGGCCGAGAGTGTGCTCGCCGCGGCACGCGACCCCAGGCTGCGAGAAGCGGTTGGGGCGCGGGGGGAAACGCTCGAGGGCTATCTCTATCCGACGACGTATTTCGTGCGGGTTGCCGTGACGGCGCCGGAGCTAATTGACCACATGGTGTCCGAGTTCGAAGCCCATTGGCAACCGTCATGGACAGACAGGCTCGAAGAACTCGGCATGACACGAGACGAGATCGTCACGCTAGCTTCCATCCTCGAGGGCGAAGCACGCCACGCTGAAGATTTGGGCTATGTATCGTCGGTTTACCACAACCGACTCAATCGTGGAATGCGATTGCAGGCAGATCCCACCGTCATCTATGCTCTCGGGCGAAGGAGACGACTGTTCAGCCGCGATTACGAAATCTCCTCGCCGTACAATACATATCAGATTGACGGTTTGCCCCCACACCCAATCAGCCAACCTTCAACGGCAGCATTCGAAGCGGCCCTGTTTCCGCAACAAAGCGACTTCATCTTCTTCGTGGCCGGATCGGATGGGCGGCACGTTTTCAGTCGTACCTACAGCGAACACCTTGCCGCCATTCGCCGGATACGGGAATGACACTACGCCCCATCCAATGCCGCACGCAGTAGCCGTGTAGCCGTTTCTACGTCCGGCCGTCCGAATATTGCGCCGACCACGGCTATCCCATCTGCTCCCGCCTGCACCACCTGTGCGACATTGTCGACGTGAATCCCACCGATGGCAACCAACGGTAAACTTGGCGGGCATAACGTGGCTAGCTTCCGATATCCTTCCACACCGAGTGCCGCACCAGCGTCCACCTTTGTGGACGTCTTGTAAAACGGACCAATGCTCCAATAGTCTGCGTCCCCCTTCCGAGCGGCCACAGCTTCGCAACGACTTCCCACGGATACCCCGACACGAAACGGTCGCGGTAAAACAGCTCGAATGGTCTGCGGTTCTAGGTCGTCTGCGCCGATGTGCGCACCCGCCGCGCCAGCGAGCCGCGCAACATCCGCTCGATCATTGACGAAGACTGGAATCGTGAGCCTGGACAACACAAGCTCGGTGATTCTCAACAACTCCGCCGCGGGTAGGTCCTTGAACCGCAGTTGAACAGCTGACGCGCCACCCTGTTCGACCGCCAAGCACAGATCGACCGGATCACGTTGCAGCATACCCATCGGTGGTATCGCGATAAGACGCACCTCACCGCAGACCGACCGTCCAGAGGGCGCTCTTGCGTCAGTCACAACGGAAAATGCGTTGACAAGTTGCCCGGGTAACCCCAGCTTGGACCGTGCATACCTCCGCCCCCATTCCCTGCGATGCGTTCATCGCAGGCTCCGCGCATGGCGACGACGACGATGATCGCCGCACATCGCATTTCCATAACATCGAGTCTCGGTTGTGTTGGGACCTCAGGCCCCACCACGTCTTCCCACGAGCCGTCCCATGTTGATGAACTCGGTGTCCCCACGCCGACCGGCTTCACTGCCCGAACGGTACAAGGCGTTCCTCTCCCAGCGCATCGAAGAGTACAAGGAACAGATGCCCCGGCATGAACTCCTGACCCTCGGCGACCGAGCAATCGAGCAACTCCGCGCAGACGATAACGCACAGCTGTACTTAACCGAAGTCGTGCTGAGGGACCATGTCGATGACAGCATCAGACGCGCTCTGAAGCTCCCATCCTACAGAAGTTGGAGAAACCGGTTTCTCAAGCTGCGCACCGCTCAACGCCAACCAACCCACTGGGGGCTCACACAGGACACACCGGTGGTTGAATTCGCACGGCGACTGGGACAAGGCGAAGTGACAGTGGTAATCGGTTTGGGCGCCTCTCTACACGGCTTCCTCATGGCGGCTCATGATGCGAACGTGATCCTCGTAGACAGCGACATGTCAAGTGTAGTAGCAGCCGAACGCCGCGCAGCTGACGCATGGTTAGACAGTCAAATCGAAACCCTGGTCGTTGATTTGACACATTGTCCGGGCCAGGCGCTCGCTTCGCTGGTGGCGAACATCCCGTATTTCAATGAACAGCAGTGCGTAGGAGTGGTAATCCTTGACCCTTTAGCGTTCGGTCAATTGAACGCCGACCGCCAGGTCGACCTCATCGACGCGCTCAAGAACCTCACCGTG
>JAZDDD010000599.1:0-2935 GCA_036679545.1 Gemmatimonadota bacterium
CGGAGGAAACGTGCAACTCCTGCAGATGGATCTCCGCTCAACAGAAATTGTGGAGATCACAACCGGTGACCGGCGGGTTGGGTCCGTCTCGTCTTCTAATGACGGACGAGTGCTCGCGTATACGAGCACCGACGCAGACTCTCCGGGCGAGGTTTTTGTCGCTCGTGGTGATGGCAACAACGAGCAGAGAATGACGTCGTTCAATGACGTGCTGTTATCCGAACTCGCGCTGCAACCAGCGGAACGTTTGACATGGACGGTCGAGGACGGCACGGAAATCGAAGGCTGGATCGTCAAGCCGGTGGGTTTTAGGCCCGGTGAGAAGTACCCGATGGTGTTGAAAATTCATGGCGGACCGCACGGCGCGTATGGGAATTCGTTCTTTCCCACGTTTCACGTGTTGTCGAATGCCGGCTTCTTTGTTCTGTACTCCAATCCTCGCGGGTCGTCTTCGTATGGGCATGACTTCATGTACGCTACGCGTGGCGTATGGGGCGAGATGGATCAAGAGGATTTCCTGACCGGTGTTGAGACGGCCATCGCCGCGTATCCGGAAATCGACGGTTCCAGGGTTGGTGTTTCCGGTGGCAGCTACGGCGGATTCATGACCAACTGGCTGACGGCAACAACCGATCGGTTCTCCGCCGCCGTCACAAGTCGGTCCATTGCAAACTGGGAAAGTTGGTGGGGTTCGTCCGACGCGCAGGGACTCACGGAGTACGAATTTTACGGTCCTCCCTGGGAACAACGCGAACTATACCGCCGCCTTTCGCCAATCTCGTACGTTGAAAACGTCACCGCACCCACACTCATCATCCACAGTGAAAACGACTATCGAACACCCATCGGTGACGGCGAGCAGTGGTTCATGTCACTCATGAAGCGAGATATCCCTGTCGAACTCGTACGTTATCCCCGCTCGTCGCACGGACTGTCTCGCACCGGGGAACCCTGGTTGCTCGTGGACCGGCTCGAGAGACTGCAAAGTTGGTTCAAACATTTCCTTATCGAGCAACGACCGGCCACCTAAACAACGCTCAACGCTCAAAAAGGAATATTCCTTCTTGGACGTTGAGCGTTGAGTGTTGAACGTTGAGTGTTGTTTAGTCTCCGCGAATCGTGGACATTGGATGGATCGGTTGGTGAGACACCGAACAGTAAACTTTCCATGACACGTGTGACCGCAATTGTTCCGACCAGCCCAACGCCAGCTCCTAAGGAGACCGTAATCATCGCATCTTGTTGAACCAAACGACGGATGCGTTTGGGCTCGGCTCCTAACGCCATGCGTATGCCCATTTCGCGTGTCCGTTGCGCTACGAGGTATGAGACGACACCGTAGATCCCCACAACGGCTAACGCGAGGGCGGTTGCGGCAAACGCGCCAAGAACGATCATGGTAAAACGCCGGTCAGCGACCGACGAACGGATGTTGTCCTGCATGGCAGAGATCTCGAATGGAACATCCGGATCTAGACGCCGAAGCGTGTCCCGGATGTTGTTCCCAAGCTCTGCCGTTCGGTTGCGAGTCATTATGGAAATAATGGCGCTTCGCGCACGGAAGGGGCGTTGCTGAACGTTGACATAAACTTCGCGGTCGGCCGGGATATTGAGCCCGCGATGGCGCACGTCGCCGACCACGCCCACAACGGTCAGCCATCGATCCGGATACACCCAAGCGTCGTTTCGCAAATTCTGAATTCTTTGTCCGATGGGGTTCTGGCCGGGCCAATACCTTTCGGCCAAGCGCTGATTGATGATGGCCGCGTGGGGTGCGGTGGCGTTGTCGCGATCATCAAAGGTACGACCTCGGATAATCGGTATCGACATTGCTGCGAAGTAGTCACCGCTTGCTGCCCGGTAGGCGGCGTAGGGCATTTCGGGAGCGTCCCAACCTTCGATGTCGAACGCGCCGTTGATGCTTGCTCCGCCCATCGGGATGTGGTTAACGACCCCCACCCGGTCAATTCCGGCGAGGCCTCCCAAGGCAGTCTCAAGTTCGCGATAGTAAGCCGAGACCGACGCATCGTCCGGAAAAGACGCGGCCGGCAGAGAAAGGTCGACAACGATGACGCCATTCGGGTTGAAACCCGGGTCAACAGTCATGAGTTGCCAGAAACTCTTGATCATGAGCCCCGCACCTACCAGCAACATGAGTGCGAGTGCAACCTCGCCTGCAACCAGTGCACGCCACGAAAGCGATGAGCGCTCACCCGCCACGTTATGATCACCGCCGCGTAATGTAAAGTTTGCGTGAGTTCGCGTTGACCGGATTGCCGGTACCAAGCCGAACAGGATGGTTGCACCTATCGCGACCGTCGCGGCAAAGACCATCACACGGCCGTCGGGTGACGATACGTCGGACAGCGCAAAGTCGGGCGGTGCAACTATACTAAGGGCCAGCACGATCGCAAATGACAGACCTATCCCGGCCAACGTTCCGAGTATGGATAGCAACGTGCTCTCGGCCAGCAGTTGTCGCACGATGCGTGTACGACTTGCACCCATGGCGGTGCGGATCGCAAACTCACGCGTGCGCGCTTTCCCCTGTGCCAATAGCGTACTCGCTATGTTCGTGCAAGCCACGAGGAGCACCATGCCAGAGGCAACAAGTAGGATGGTCAACGGCCTTCTGAGGCTACCCACCAACTCGTCTTGTAGCGGTGTGACCCGAATGTCCACGGCATCAATATTCTCGCCGTACTCCGCGCGAAGTCTGGCTGCGATGCCCGTCATTTCTGTTTGAGCCTGTTGTAACGTCACGCTTGGTTTGAGGATACCGGTGGCTGCCCAGTTGTGAGATGTTCTCGAGGGGTTTTGGCCCACCACTGTCGGTACCCACAAGTCTGTTTGGTCGGGGTAGTTGAAGCCAGGCGGCGCAACGCCAATGATCGGGACCGATTGCCCGAATGCTCGCAGAACACGGGTGCCGAAA
>JAZDDD010000006.1:0-8480 GCA_036679545.1 Gemmatimonadota bacterium
GTGGCGATCGCCACGGTCTAGAAGATGTCGGCTAGATCCTGTGCGACCCGCTCAGCAAAACTACGACTGGCTCGCGCCGCAACTCGCGTTGCCTCCGATCGCAGATAAAATTCCGAAACCCCTTGATCGTCCGCCGGTGCACGAAACATCTCGAGGAATCCAATTGGCGCCTCGCTTTCGCCGGTGAAATCGATCCGCACCACCAACTGCAACGTGTCAACGTCGAGTCCCACATCGTACGTGAGAACCGAAAGCTGCTGCACGCGTTCCATGAAGTTAGCAAACGTCTGGTCACCATCGCCGGGCGTGTCGGGACTCGACCATACGGCAAACGGGCCGTCCATCTCGCGCATCATCTGACGCTCACCGGTTGCGGTGCGCACGTTGACAGCAGTCACTTCCGTGTCATCGTACCGATGGAGTTCTCGCGACTGCAATGTGGCAGGGCCACCTTCTAATCCTCGCAATATATCGTTGGAAATTACATAACCACGGCCGGTGGCCGGGTCCAACGCATATCGGTGCGGACCACCGAAGACGGTTCCACCCAACTCGAGCTTCTTCTGTACCCCGGAGATGTCGATCGTCATCGCGCGTTCAGGCTCGGTTAGTTCGTACTCTTCCTTGGCATCGTCATCGAGTTCGCCCAGATCTCGAAGGGCACGAAGCGACGCGAGACGTCGCAGCAGCTCGTCACCGGCGTCTCCTACGGGAAACTCTTCACGATTTGCCGCAACGACGGTCGCCACGCTGTCCGTTGGCGACGTTTTGGGCAAGGCAATGCCCCACAGGTATGTCTCGCCCGTCCCACCGGCATCAGTGGCCCCCACTCGGCGCTCCAACAGGAACGTTCGCGAAGGCGACTCAAATGTCACCGAGAAAATGTCATCGACATCTTCCTCCCACAAGATCACCGTGCCGGCCCGTTCGTCCGAACGCGTACCGCCGTCACGCGTCCACGTTTGGAATGCCACCAAAACCCCAACAAGGAGGAGGACTCCGTGTACTCGAACCGCGCTCATGCCGTTTGCCTCCCTTTGCGTCTCCGACGGTAGACGTTCACGAACCCCAGAGCGAGCACGGCCATTGGCGCGCCAAGTATCGTGAAATAGAACCACGCAACATCTTCGACGTTGGTATGCACGATGGGAACGTCTTCCTCGCTCTCGATCTCGCCGCCGAAATCTTCCTCGCCACCCAACCACCGCACACCATCGGCTACGAGTGCGGCGTTCAGACCGATTGCCCTCAGTATACCGTCGCTAAACATCTGCGCGTCAGCGTAGACAAGCGCCCGCATTGTCCCGGTTCCGGTCTCATCTTGTTCGATTTCCGTACTCGAGGCCCCGTCGATGAGTCCGGCAGAAACTACCGGCACGTCTTCCGACTCGGCGACAGTATCCGGCACGATAGCTTCGATAGCGGCGACCAAGTTGTATTGCGCGCGTTGCTCAGTTGCGGCATCGAACTCGAAATTCCCATTCAGATCCGCGAACGTAGACGACAACGATCGGACAACAAAAGTTCGCCGTACATCGTCTGACGAAGCATTTTCCGGCACCTCCAAGTGTCCTGCACCGGCGAGTATGATACCGGAACCGACACTCGTCCGACTCAACGTGGTCACGGCCTCGTGTGCGGAGAAACCATCGGTAACGATGTACTGTCGATCGGAGATGTTGCCACGTCGGCGCGCGAACTGACGATCGTTGGCCAACAATGTCTTGTTGTACGTGACGGACAGTCGATCCTCGAGCGGCCCCATTTGGAATTCGCTTTCCGGATCCAAAGCCAACAGCAACGCGCCACCACGGGCCGCGTATCGATCCAATGCACCCAACTCCTCGTCCAAGAAGGCACGTTGTGGCCCCACCACAAGTACGATTGCCGCATCCTCGGGTACTTCGGCACCGAGTCCTTGCCGCAATCCGAGATCTTCCACGCGATAGTTCAGCACACGGAGTATCTCGCGCAACCCGCGTGTTTGGCGCAGCGGATCGGTGTCGGGCAGGAGCGCGCCCCCCGGGTCGTCGGAGGGATCATTGATTTCACCGTGCCCAATGGTGAGATACGCGACCCTCACGTCTCGGGCGAGTCGCATAAGTTGTTCTTGCACCGAACGGTCAAAGTCTCGCAACGTGGCCCGAGCAGACCGCAGTTCGGCGGGTAGCGAAATACGTTCGGTGCGATCGTCACGAATAAAGAGAATTGTGCCATCCGACGTCACACGATGTTCGCGTGCCAAGGTGGGTTCGATCATCCGATCGTGGGTTTCCACCTCGATATTGCCAACGCTAGAAGCAAGTGACCGGAAGTAGCGTTGTACTTCGTCCTTGACCTCATTGACTTCGGGGTAGAACAACAACACACGCACGGGCGAACCGAGGTTGCGAACAAGTTCCTGAGTTCCCGTTCCCGGGCTGGAAGTTTTGAAATAGCTGAAATCGATGGTACCATCCCGCTCAGACGTGATGTAACCACCCAACATGAGAAATCCGCCGGCGAGGGCCAGTGAAAGACCACCGGTCGCAATCTCGCGCACGCGAAGCGACTCGACGCCAAAAGCTGCGTGACCCGCATGTCTGTGTGCGGCCAAGGCCCATTGTGCACCCAACGCAGGAAGTAGCGAGGCCGCGAGCACAATGCTCGAAATGACCTGCACGATGACTTCGTAGCGCCGTTCCGTGTCGCCATCTGCAAAGTCCATCCCCAACAAACTCATGCCACGCTCGCTGGACACGGCGTATCCAACCGCCGCGAGCGCACATCCAACATAAGCAAGGAGAAGTAGACGTTCGGATCGCTTGGCTTCACCTATTGCGTTTGTCCACGAGACAAACCGCCATGCCAAAGCACCCAAAAGTCCGATTCCACCGACACCACTAAAAAGCAGTCGGACCATACCGGCGCCAACCAATACACGCTCGCCCAAGAACAAAAATGCGAGGCCGCTGACAACGACGTATGTGAGCCACCACGGTGCCGCTCGACCGAAAGATCTTACTCCCATCGTTTGGCCTCCATGATCTTGGTCGCGAACAGCAAGAAGAAGTATGTCACGGCGGCATAGTAGAAAACGTCGCGCACGTGCAGGATGCCCGATTGAAATCCGGTAAAGTGCCGATGATGAATCGCCAAGCTTGCGAACACGTTGGACAGAGGTGGTTGCATCGCCTGTGACAACGGCCAGAGCAGGAACATTGCCCCCGTCACCGCCGCGCCCACCGCAACGGCCAGCAATTGATGGCGAGTCATTGCCGTGGCAAACACGCCGATGGCAAGACACGCCGCACCAATCAGCAACAGACCCAGATATCCCACCGCAACTTGACCGACGGACACCTTGCCATTCACCATGACCAGCAAGGGCATGTAGATGCTGGCGAGGGTGATACCTCCCAGAAACGCAAACGCCGACAAAAATTTGCCGAGTACAATTTCCCACTCTTTGACCGGTGACGTGCTGAGTAATACCAGCGTCCCGGACTGTCTTTCTTCGGCGATCAACCGGACCGATAAGGCGACGGCCGCGATGGCAACAAGCCCACTCGTCGAGTAAAAAAATTGCGCCAGGACCTGTCCGGAGAGGCGTTCTCCCGCGGCGGGACCGAGCGCCTGTGTATAAAAGAGCAGTCCATCGACCAGCAACACGGTGGCACCAACCATGTAGCCGAGGAGCGACTGGGAATACTGCGCAAGTTCGCGGCGGAAGATGACGCTAACTGCCTGCACCGTTACCTCCTCCGTCTCCGTGTACCAACTCGAGGAACACATTCTCGAGTTCCTTATCCGCAAGGTCGAGACGCAATACACCGTGTCCGTTGTTCACAAGAACGCTGCACACATCGGTGCGGAGATCATCGGTCGTCGCGACCAGGAAATCGAACGAACCGTCGTGGTCTCCTTTGCACGTCACGTCATGCACACCGTCAATCCCTCGGAGACATTGTTCGACCGTACTCGCGCCGTTTTCCAACGAGGCGGGCCGTACAGTCACCGCAATTCGTCGAGAGGTGAGTTGCGCTGCGAGTTCCTGTTCGGTGCCGGAGGCGATGAGAGTCCCATCGCGCAAAACCAAAAGCCGGTCACATGTCTCCTGAATTTCCGGCAGGATATGACTCGAAATCAACACGGTGTGTTTTTCCTTGAGACCCTTGATCATCGTGCGAATTTCGACAATTTGTGCGGGGTCAAGCCCACCGGTGGGCTCGTCGAGGATCAACAGCGCGGGTTCGTGTACAATCGCTTGCGCAACACCAACACGCTGTTTGTATCCGTGTGACAACTCCCGCAACAACACGTTGGCCACGTCGGCGGTGTTTGTTATCTCCTCCACCTCGCCGATCCGTCTATTCACATCAGCCTTACTCATTCCCCGAATCAATCCGGCAAAACGGATGTACTCCCGCGCGGACATCTCGGTGTAAAGTGGAGGCGTGTCGGGAAGAAAGCCAACGAGTTTTCTGAGGTCATGAGGATTATGAATGCAGTCCACGCCCTGCACGGCAAACGACCCCGCCGAGGGGCGGAGATCACCGGCCAGGATGCGGAGGAGTGTTGTCTTCCCTGCACCGTTTAAGCCCAGGAACCCAACGGTCTCACCCGTTTCGATTTCAAATGAGACCGGGCCGAGGGCCCGCTTTCCTCCGAAATGTTTCGAAAGGCCGTCAGCGCTGATCATTGAGCAATTTCGCGCTGTGGTCCGAGCGGAGGTAATCAGACGTCATGTGCAACAACTCCATACGTTTTGACGCGACGAACGACTCATTCGGCGCGTGAAGCGGGGAAAAACTAATCGGGATTGGTCGAGAAGTGAACCGGGCGCACATATCTTCCGCTTGCGATAAAATATATATTCATTACCATTGCAGTAAGAAACCAGCACCCACCCGTCCACGTCCAAAACTGGGCCCCCACATACCACTATATAGATGAATAGAGGAGATTCTCTCACCGAGTTCGAGCAAATGGTTCTTTTGGCGCTGGTTCGCCTGGGGGACCATGCCTACGGGGTCACAATCCGTGAGGAAATCGAGGCACGCGCCGGCCGTTCCATCTCGGTGGCGGCCACGTACACCGCACTTGAACGGCTCGGGCGACGGGATTTCGTTCAATCGTGGACCTCACAACCCACAGCGGTTCGTGGCGGCCGAGCTAAGAAACACTTCCGTATCTGCCCCGCGGGCGTCCACGCGTTGCGCGAATCGAAACGGGTCATGGCCAACATGTGGGATGGCTTGGAAACACACCCGGATCTTCAAAAACCATGAGCGCACAACCACCACGCATTGCGGAGCACCTGCTGCGATTCATCCTGCGCACCCCGGATCGTGACTTCATCCTCGGCGACCTAGCCGAACAATACCGACAAACCGTAATGGCGCGGGGGGGACGATTTCGCGCGTCGTTGTGGTATTGGAAACAAGTTGCTCAATCAATCCCACCAATGTGGCAACGCGGCCGGACAACACGCGTCGGCGAAGGTAAACCGCTCGGGCATTCATCCAAAGGCCAAGGCATGGACTCAATTCGCCACGATATTCGATTTACCCTGAGACAATTGCGCCGAAACACGGGGTTCGCGCTCACGGTCATCATTACCCTGGCACTCGGCATCGGCGCAAACACCGCGATCTTTTCCGTTGTACGGAGCACTCTGCTACAGCCGTTACCGTATCCCGACTCCGAAGAACTCGTGTACCTCACCTCTCGCCTCGCACAGGCCGACATTCCGGCCACACACGTCGCGAGTCCGGACTTCGCCGATATTCAGCGATCCGTTTTGGGTCTTGAAGTCGCCGCCGTCTCCGAAACAGTGGTGCTGCCACTCACCGTGGAGACGCGTTCCGAAACGGTGGTTATCTCCCGGACATCATGGAATTTCTTCAACGTACTCGGTGTCCCGCCGGTAATTGGTCGTACGTTCAATGTCGCCGACGGATACCCCGTCATACAAACCGATTGGCGTCCGTTGCCATTGATCCTGAGTTACGGAGTCTGGCAAACATGGTTCAGCGGAGACGCCGACATCATCGGTCGCAACGTTCGTATCAACGGCAGGCCGGCGGAAGTCATCGGCGTCATGCCGCAAAGCTTTGCCGTACACTTGCCACCGGTCGCCAACATCGGATCGAACATCGACGTGTGGTGGCCAAGCCGAGTCGACTACTCGACCGGTCCACGTGACGCGCGCTTTCTGCGAGTCATCGGCCGCATCGACGTGGCTACGCGGCCGATAGAGGTATCACAAGCACTGACCGCACTCGCCGCTCGACTTCGTGCGGAGCATTCGACACACGCGGAGATGGGCCAAGAGTTTGACATTCGCGGACTACATGATGGCGTGGTCGGCCCCGTTCGTGGAACGTTGATCGTATTTCTTGGCGCAGTTGGATTCGTGCTGCTCATTTCCTGCGCCAACGTCGCCAACCTCATCATGGCACGTGGATCGGCGCGTGGCAGCGAACTCGCGGTGCGTACGGCGTTGGGCGCCGACGGGGGACGCATCGTGCGGCAAGTGTTAACCGAAAGTGCAGTGTTGTCGGTCATGGGTGGTGCTGTTGGCGTCGCACTGGCCGTCGGCGGAATACGGATCCTCGAAGTGTTGCGGCCACCGGACCTTCCACGCATCGCTGACATCAGCATGGACCTTCGTGTGCTGGCCTTCACGATGGTGGCGACACTACTCGCGACGGTGTTGTACGGCGTCGCTCCCGCAATCCAATACGCAAGGCTCGGCACGTCACGTATCGCCGGTGATCGTACCACAACAGGAAGTAGACGTCAAAGACGGATACAGGCCACGTTGGCTGGCGGAGAGGTAGCGTTGTCCATTGTGTTGCTCACCGGCGCTGCTCTCATGGTACGGTCCTTCCGCGAGATGCAACGAGTACCACTGGGGTTTGATACCGAACGCCTCGTAACTTTTCAAACCAACACCCTCACAGCATGCCCATGGATCGATGGCAGCTTTCAATGCACTCTGCGCGACATCGAGAGAGAAGTCGAACGTAGCGTGGCCGAACTACCAGGTGTCAGATCCGCGGGCGCCGTGTTTCCACTTCCCATGAACGGTGTATACGACCGTATCGCCAACTACACACCCGATGCTTTGCGGGATGACGAAAACGCAAGGCGTGAAGCATACTTTCGGACCGCGTCGCCCTCTTACTTTGAGACGATGGGCATAGAGCTGCTCGCCGGACGTATGATGGAACGCCCTGACGATGATACCACCGTGGCGGTTGTGATGGTGGATCAAACGCTCGCGCGTAGCGAGTGGCCTGACGAGAATCCTGTTGGCAAGAAACTCGCGATATTTGGATGGGGATTCGATCGTTCCGATGCGTACGAGGTCATCGGCGTCGTGGAACGCGTTCCACAGTGGGATCATCGTGATCAACGGCCAACGATTTATCTTCCGCGCGAGTTCTATCGATCGATTGAGGTTTCGATAGCGGTCCGGACTGCGGGTAGTCCAACCAATCTTGCCAGCGACATCCGTCGCGCACTCAACAGCGTGTCCCCCGCTCTCCCCATTGAGTTCGTTCAGATGCAAGATCTCGTCGCGGCCTCGCTCGCCCCAACGCGGTTTGTGCTCACATTACTCACCGTGTTTTCGGGCATGGCGTTGGTCCTTGCGGCAACTGGGCTCTATGGTGTTTTGGCGTTTACTGTGCGGCAACGCACCAAAGAGATCGGTATCCGCATGGCATTCGGTGCAATGTCCGCCAACGTGGTGCGCGATGTCATGAAGCGGGGTCTCACGATTGCCGGAGTCGGCGCGCTCATCGGCCTGGGTGGTGCGCTTGCGCTCGGAGGGCTCCTCGAACACCACTTATTTGGTGTAACATCTACCGACCCGATTTCTCTGCTGGCAACGGTGGTTGTCGTTCTCGCGGTTGCCGCATTGGCGAGTTATGTGCCCGCCCGACGTGCTGCCAGCGTCGATCCGCTGGTCGCCCTCCGCACAGAATAATCCCATTCCCGCGATTGAATCTTCCACCGCCCTGCCTCGTACTGATCAATCAGACGGTTTCCGATAGGTCTGGACTAGGAAGAAGACAATCCTCCCCGGCTCATAAACCTTTGCAGAATAAGTAGATGGACAAAGACACGGTCCACAAGTTCCTCCCACTCACATCGAAGGTATTCCACCTGTTGATGGCACTCGCCGGTGCATCCATGAATGGTTACCAGCTCGGTATTGCGGTGGAAGAAACCACCGAAGGGACCATTCGGATGAGCCCGGGGTCGCTGTACGAGAACGTCCATCGGTTAAAGACACGTGGACTCATCGACGAGCTGGACGGACAGGTCCGTGGGCGACGCGATGGACGGGGCCAACGTTTCTACGCTCTGACCGACTTGGGTTTGGCCGTGCTCAAAGCAGAGGTTGCCAGGCTCGCGCGAGACGTGTCGCTGGCGCAGTCCATCGCGCGGTTGACATGATCGATTGGTTGGCCGGGGCGGCGTACCGC
>JAZDDD010000060.1:0-5750 GCA_036679545.1 Gemmatimonadota bacterium
ACTGCTCGAAAAACATGCAGGTCGCGGCAAGATGATCGTGGTCGATGGCGTGTTTTCCATGGAAGGCGATGTCGCCAAGCTTCCGGAAATGGTTCAAATCGCAAAGCGTCACGGTGCGGCATTGGCGGTGGATGATGCCCACTCGACCGGCGTCCTGGGCCCCAGAGGCGACGGCACCTCGGCACATTTCGGTCTGACCGACGATGTCGACATCATAGTTGGCACCTTTTCGAAGTCGTTGGCGTCTATCGGTGGATTCATTACCGGTTCGGAGAACGTCATCCATTACCTCAAACACCACAGCCGGCCGTTAATTTTTTCCGCGGCTCTGCCGCCAGCAAACACTGCGGGGGTTCTCGCCGCGCTCGACGTGATGATTGATGAACCGGAGCGAAGAACGAGCCTGTGGAAGAACACCGCTCGCTTGCGCGACGGTCTGCTCAGCCTGGGTTTTGATCTTGGGCCAACGGAAACACCCATCGTACCGGTTCTTATCGGCACGTTACCGGATACGTTTGGTTTTTGGCGCAAACTCTTTGATGCCGGCGTCTTTACCAATCCGGTGGTTCCACCGGCGGTGCCGCCATCAGAGTGCCGACTCCGTACGAGCCTTATGGCCACGCATACCGAGGAGCAGATTGATCGTGTGCTGGATACGTTCGCCACCCTTGGTAAGGCGTCGGGGGTTATTTGACGGACAGTTTATCCGTGCGTCCGGTGCGCACGGCCTCAGACCTCAAAAAATTCATTGCGTTTCCATACGATCTACATCGGGGGCATCCGTATTGGGTACCACCTTTGCGTCGCGATGTAAAAACCATCTTGTCCCGCGAGAAGAATCCTTTTTTCGAGCACGCGGATGCAGAGTACTTCTTGGCAACCCGTGGCACCAACGGCTCCGAGGAGGTCGTCGGTCGCATCGCCGCAATTCATAATCGCGCACACAACGAATTTCACGACGATTCGGTCGGTTTCTTTGGATTCTTTGAATGCCGCGACGATCAGGCGGTCGCCAAGGCCCTGTTCGATCCTGTGCGCGAATGGTTACGGGCTCGAGGGCTCACCGTGATCCGCGGACCAGCGTCATTCTCTACAAACGACGAATGCGGTCTCTTGATCGATGGGTTCGACACACGTCCCACACTGCTCACATCGTACACACCACCCTACTATGTCAATTTGGTTGAGCACTGTGGCTTCGAGAAGGCCAAGGACCTGTATCAGTACCAGTCCGTGAGTAGCGTACTTCCGGAACGCCTGGTACGAGGTGCGCAACGAATTGCCGATCGCCAGAAGATTAAACTGCGCGCACTGAATATGAAAAATTTTTCCGCTGAAATTGACATCATCAAGAAGTTGTATAACGGTGCGTGGGAACGGAACTGGGGTTTCATCCCAATGACAGAGGCCGAAATCGATCACATGGCCAAGGACATGAAACCAGTCGTCGTGCCGGACCTCATCGTGTTTGCAGAAAAAGAAGGGGAACCAATTGGATTTGCCGCCGCACTCCCAGATCTGAATCCGGCGCTTGCCAAGAACCCGTCGGGCCGCCTCTTCCCCGGCATACTCAAGGTGCTCTGGGCCGCTCGGAAGTTAAACCGCACCCGCATCCTCTTACTTGGCCTGAAGAAGGAATACCGGCGCACCGGTGCCGACGCGTTGATGTATCACTGGATTTGGGAAAAGGGCACCGCCCTCGGATATGGATGGGCGGAGGCTGGATGGATTCTCGAAGACAACACCGCCATGAAAAACGGAATGCAACGTTTGGGGTTCGAACACTATAAGACGCTGCGACTGTACGATCAGGTGCTGTAACACGACCATCGTGTGCGCACGACGGTAGCAGGCCGTCCGAACATGCTGCCGCGCCACGGAACCCGCGGAATCCACAGACAAAAAAAGGATCTTTTCTTGGTGTACCACAGGAAGAGGGTCGGTCTCGAATCATGAAGGTATTTGTGACCGGTGGTACGGGGTTCGTCGGGTCACACCTCGTCGAAAAGCTCATGAACGCGGGGCACGAACCTATTTGTTTGGTACGGAATCCTGAAAAAATCGAGAAGCTCTTTCCCAAACAAAAACCCGAAATAGTTGTCGGCGATCTCGATGACACCGGGGCCATCGAGCGCGGGTGCCACAATGCAAACGCTGTGTTTCATGTGGCGGGGCTCACCGCGGCACGTAACAGAGCCGAGTTTCACCGGGTAAACGTTCAGGGCACGCAGACCGTGGCGCGTATCGCAGCGTCGCGCGGCGGTGCCATCGAGCGTTTTGTCTACGTGAGCAGTTTAGCCGCATCCGGGCCGACACAACCCGGAAAACGCATCGAGTGGCCGCACAAACCCAACCCGGTCAGCCAATACGGCTGGAGCAAACTTGCCGGCGAGGAAGCCGTTCGTCGAACGGACCTGCCATGGACAATCATGCGGCCACCCACCGTGTACGGCCCACGTGACACCGAAGTGCTAAAGCTCTTTAAGTTCGCAAAACGTGGCATCGTCCCGGTGTTAGGGGACGGGACACAAGAGAACTCTTTCGTATATGTCACCGATTTGATCGATGCGATTCTGGCGAGCCTGGACGAAGAGTCCGCTGGGCAGACCTACTTCCCGTGCCACACAGAGGTGTATTCACAACGCGATCTCGTCACATTCATTGGAGCTGCCTTGGAAAGAAACAGCCCTCCCCGAGTCGTTCGGATCCCAGCCGTTGCGGCCCGCGGCGCGCTGTGGGTTACGGGCACCGTCGCGAGTATTTTCCGAAAAGCCACGCTGCTCAATGCAGACAGGGCAAATGATTTTCTCGCGGAGAGTTGGACTTGTTCACCCGCCAGTCTGCAGGCAAACCTGGGCTGGAGCGCGGCCACGGACCTCAGAACGGGTCTCAAAGCCACGGCACAATGGTACACCAAGTTCGGATGGCTCTAAACCCCGCCGATAAGCTGCTCGCTGGTTACCTGGCGTTTGTTTCGCTTGTCGTGCTTATGAGAGATCCGTTCCAACATCCCGAAAACGCATTGCTCCTGGGCATGCACGCACTCTTCGGCCTTCTATTATTTCTTTTTACACGACTCGACCCGACGGACCGTGTTGGCAACATCATCCACGACATGTATCCGCTGCTCATGGTCATGCCGCTCTATAGCGAGATTGGTTTGTTGAACAACCAACTTGGCACCGCTTACGTGTTCGCAAACGATGCTTTCGTGCAGTCGGTGGAAGCAAGCATCTTCGGCGGTCAGATTTCTTACACGTGGATTCGCAACTATCCGTCAGTTTTCTGGTCGGGCGTGTTGCACTTGGCCTACCTCGGATATTATCCCATCATCACTGCCGGGCCCATCTTCCTTTTGTTAATGAAGCAACGGGAACGCGCACGCGCGGTACTGCTGTCTACCATGATCGCATTCATCGCGTGCTACGTGTGGTTCGTCTTGTATCCCGTTGGTGGACCAAACTGGGCATTCGATCATCCAACCGGCCCGGTGCGCGAAGTATGGAGCGCCCGGATAGTGTACAGCCTATTGGAAGGCGGTTCGGCTTACGGGACCGCGTTTCCGTCATCCCACGTCGCCGCGACAACGGCAACGACCCTCGCATTGCTGCGGGTATGGAGAGGTGCAGGATTGGTTGTGGTCATTCCGTGCGTACTGCTTATCGTGGCAACGGTCTATTGCCAAATGCACTATGCGGTGGATGCCGCAGCGGGACTCGTCGTAGGGATTTCGGCGAGCTTGCTCGCAGCCAAATGGCGAAACAACACTCAACGCTCAACTCCCGACACTCAACACTCAGCATCAACGATCAACGTTCAGTGATCAGATTCCTCAATTGAACGTTCATCGTTGATCGTTGATGCTGAGCGTTAAAAGTTGAGCGTTGAGCGTTGAGTGTTGTACTAGTTCTCGACCGTTAGCGTGGCATTCATGCCGAGCAACTCGTGGGGCGTGCAGGTGTAGCTGTACACACCTGCGGGCGCGCCGGCAAACGAAATCTCGTATGCTGCGTTTGGTTGAATCAGAAAAGGCCCGTTAACGGGGCCAATACGATCCGCCATGGCCGCATTTAACGTCTCCTCGGCACCACCCGGGATTCCATCGGTCTTGAACTGAACGTTGTGGGGTCCACCACTGACATTAACCCAACTCACCGTATCGCCCACCTTGATGGTCAACTCGGCTGGCACGTACAGATATTGTCCTTGGTCATTGAGCAGCATATCTACGGTGTGAACCGCCCCTCCTTGGCCGCCGACAATTGAAGCCGACGCGGGGGGCCCAGCCGACGCGGGGGGGGTCGAGTCAATATCATCGCTCGAATCGCCGCCGCCACACGCAAAAGTCACCGCGGCAACCGCCGCCATCAAACGCCGCATGGTATATCCTCCTCATAGGGTGCCCCATCAGGGGCTTGTGAATACTTTCACAAATGTAAATTGCTTTGAAGTTATCGGTAGTCCGGGCCGCCGCCTTGAAATTCCCAAGGAAAACGGGATACTTCCGTGGCCACAGCGGCCGGCGCCAACCACACAACCCGGTTACCACGGAACTCCATGCCTGCACCACCACCCTGCAAGAGACTTGGCCAGCAATGCCAGGAGCTGAAGGTCACCGTCAGGATCTCAGACCTTCAGGACGACAGCGCCACACTCCAAGACGCCTCGGCGACATGGTTAACTGGACACACCGAGCGGATCACCTGGAGCGAGCCGTATACTAACGACGAATACCTTATGGTCGATGCAACGTTGCACGTACGATGCAGATACCTGGAGTCCAACGGTGTCGGGGCTCGTTGCAGCGTCCACGAGTTTCGCGGTCGTCACCCCAAGTCAACCAAGACCCCCGAACGACCCAACTATCAGCTCGGGAAGGAGAAGTTTTCTCTCATTCAAAACGGAAAACGCGCAGATCTCCAACTCCCATTCGAAGAGCCGCCAGCGGGCTCCTTACCCGTAATCCAGGAGGAAAACCCTTGCGCCGGAGCGCCCTGCCGAACCGCCGACAACGCCAAAGGTGCCGCGTGCTGTCGAGACCTCACACTCGAATTGGACGTTCCCGCACGACAAAAACGAGTTGAGCTGTTGTTGCGGTCGCGGAAATCACCATACGTCAGCAAGATCAAGCGAGAAGACCACGACACGATGGAGTGCGAGGTCATATCCGCATGCGGATACCTCGATCCCCAAGACAATGTGAGTTGCACGTTGCACGGACGTGTCAGACCCAACGGGCGTACCGCGAAACCATCATTGTGCAGCGAGTGGCCGGAGCTCGAGGAGGACGAAACCGGGCACCCGGGCTGCGTCTTTTGCTAACGTAGGCTACGATTCATGAGCACGCTGACACCCAAAGACATCGAGCACGCATCCGGGGAACGATATCAAATCCAATCGATAGTCGGACAAGGCGGTATGGGCACCGTCTACCTCGCCGTCAACAAGGAACTTGGATCTCGCGTCGCCATCAAGGTTCTGAACCCCGACATCATATTCAATCAAGCTCGTATGGCGCGTTTCCGCCGAGAGGCCGCGCTTTCCGCCCAAATGTCGCATCCCAATATCGTTCCCGTTTTCGAACTCCAAACTTTCGGTGAGTTAGCGTATCTGGTCATGCCGTTTATCGACGGCGTGTCGCTCGAAGAACACCTCCAAAAAACCGGCCCACTTTCACGCGACGAAGTGGAACGCATCCTCCAACAGGTCGGCGATGCGTTGACGTATGCCCATGGCAAAGGCGTCATTCA
>JAZDDD010000600.1:0-7921 GCA_036679545.1 Gemmatimonadota bacterium
CAGAGCGATTACGGGAAAAGATGGTCGATCCGCCTCTGTTGTCCGCTGGCGGTTGGACCGACTGCCGTGGTATAGGCCCTGCGACCAACATCGAATCGAGACCAGCCAGTTGCAGCCGTTCTCCCGGAAAGATCCAATGCGGATCTTCGACAACGGTAGGATTGATGCGGTAAATTTCGGGCCAGAGAAGGGGGTCACCGAGATAATATTCGGCGAGTGTCCACAGTGTTTCGCCGGTGCGAACAATGTGGACCTGTCCTTCGGTGAAGGGAGTTTCTTGAGCGACTACTTGGCGGGGCGCCGCGATAACAAACGCGGCGCCGGATACCAAAAGCCAAATGTTAAAACGGAAGATCGTCTTCCTCATCATCGAGTGCCTCCGGGAAATCCTTAAACGAGTCGGCATTTGGTGGATTGGACGCCGACTGCCCTGCAACAGCATCGGCAGTTTCTCGTGCGCCTCCATCACCCCGACCGGAAAGCATGATTAGCTCCCGTCCCACGACTTCCGTCGTGTAACGAGTCTTACCCTCCCGATCTTCCCATGTGCGGTACTCGATGCGGCCTTCGATGTACACCGAGGATCCTTTTTTCAAAAAACGTTCGGCAACATCCGCCAAACCGGATCCACGACTGTTGTTCCACAGAACTACACGGTGCCACTCAGTCTTTTCTTGTTTCTCGCCCGTACTGCCGGTCCACTGCCGGCTGGTGGCGACTGAAAGCGTAGCAACCTTGGTTCCACTTGCCGTACTCCGCACTTCCGGGTCGTTCCCCAGATTTCCGATCAAGAGCACCTTATTCAAGCTTCGGCTCACGACTCAATCAAAGATACGCGGTTTTGAACCTTTTTTTGTGACCCCTGTCACACTGTCAAATCGCAACGCCAAAACCAGTGCATTTTCGATTGGATCGGTGTAATACCGAGCCCGTTTGCCAACCGTGTGGAAGCCTAAGTCGGCATACAAGCCAATGGCCGCATCATTCCCCTCACGCACTTCGAGGTAGACCACCACGGCTCCGTTATCGGCCAGCCGCTCAACAACCGTGAGCACCAGGGCACGACCAATTCCCAACCCGCGGTGTTGCGGTGTGACCGCGACATTCAAAACCTCCCCCTCATCAAACGTCACCCGAGCGACCACGTACCCCACAATGGATTCGCCAACGTGACACACGGAAAACAGTGGACCTAAAAATGGACGGAACGCGGACGAATCCCACGGGGACGAGAATACACCTCGCTCGATGGCACTGACGGCTTGCAAGTCCTCAGTGCGAGCCAAGCGAATCTGATAGTGGGCGTCCATGCTTTCGCTCCCAGCGTACCTGTGCCTCCGCCTTGCGCCCGTAGTCCGGTTCGAACGATGACAGATCATGGATGTCTCGCAACCCGCCTGTCAGGTGGCGGAGACCCAAGAGCGTTCGCGCGTGTGTCGGCGCTTGTGACGGTGCGGTGCCGATCCACGACGCCACTTCGGATTCGTAGGACAACGATCCGTCTCCGACGGCGGCAACCGGTACGTCCGCCACTTCCTTACGCAGGGCGGCGACGGTTGTTATCCGCGGGGGAAACACAGTGTGAATCACTGATTCGCGTACGCGATAACAACCAGCGTAAACGTCCCCCCGTAACGCATCGTACATCGCGATGACGGCACCACCACCGTCCTGCGCCCGTGAAACGGCAAATGCAAGCATGGACGATGCAACACGTACCCGGGGTGACCACTCCGTGACAAACCCTGCTACGGTGGCAAACCCGATGCGAATTCCGGTAAAACTACCCGGTCCATCCGCAATGAGCACTTCTCGTAGTTGTTCCGGGCGGGCACCGGCCGTTTCGAGACACGCCATTACGCATGGCAAGAGTTGGCTTGCGTGTTGACGATCCCCAAACGTCTGCTCCGCAATCAACTTGTCACCCTTGGCCAAAGCCACACTGCCCACGGCCGTCACCGTATCGACGGCAAGACACAGACTCATCGGATCCGCTCCACAAGACGGAGATCAACGTCTCCAACATGGGCAAATCGCAGATGGAGGTCGGGGGCTGGTGCGGCGTCACCGGCACGTTCAGGCCATTCGATGAACAACATCGTGCCGTCTTTGTGCAACCCATGTAGATCAAGATCCATGGCGTCCGTTTCGTCAACGATACGGTAACAATCGACGTGAAAGATTGTGCCGGTGGTCGATACGTATTGGTTGACGAACGCATAGGTAGGGCTTGACGCACCACTCCCACCGGCCGCTTGCACGGCTTCCTTCACGAACGCAGTTTTGCCAGATCCAAGATCGCCGGAGAGCCACACCACGGTTCCCGGTTGTGCCGCGGCAACAAACGTTTCCGCCAGCCGTTTGAGACCTGCGAGATCGACCACATTTCGATCCACACCGGGATCGATGCTCATCTGGATTTGGCGGTGGTCCTGCGGGTCCGCCGTTTCGAGCCTGCGGCTTGCAGTTCGAAAATCTGATCACGCAATCGAGCAGCGAGTTCATAGTCCAGTTCCGCCGCGGCTTCTTTCATCTGACGTTCGAAGACTTCGATTAATTCTTTCGGGCTGAGATGGCTGAGGTCATCCTTTACTTTGGCCACGGGTTGCCCGTCGCTTGCCACGTCCGCCACACGCGTGACGAAGCGTATTTCATCGACGGATTTTTGAATCGAAACGGGCACGATGCCATGTTCTTCGTTGTGCGCTCGTTGGATATCACGTCGGCGATCCATTTCACTTAGCGCACGCTCCATCGACCCCGTCATACGATCGGCATAAAAAACCGCACGTCCCCTGATGTGCCGCGCCGCCCGCCCTACGGTCTGAATCAATGAACGATCAGAACGCAAGAAACCTTCATGGTCCGCGTCCAAAATGGCAACGAGCGCGACCTCCGGAAGATCCAGCCCCTCCCGCAGCAAGTTGATGCCCACCAGAACATCGAACTCGCCCAAGCGAAGCCCCCGTACAATTTCCATCCGTTCGATGGTATCGATATCGGAGTGCATATATCGAACCCGCACGTTGGTTTGCTGGAGATAGTCCGTCAGATCTTCTGCCATGCGCTTGGTCAGGGTCGTGACCAAGACACGCTCGCTCCGCGACTCACACGCACGGATCTCAGACAAGAGATCGTCCACCTGTCCTGCCACGGGTCGTATTTCGACCTCCGGGTCAACCAAACCGGTGGGGCGAATGATTTGTTCGGTGACATGGCCGTCGGACATCGATACTTCCGTGTCGCCGGGTGTGGCCGACACGAAGATGATACGTGGCACCAGAGCACGAAACTCATGTTGATTGAGCGGTCGATTGTCCAACGCGGAGGGCAACCGAAACCCAAACTCTACGAGTGTGAGCTTGCGTGAGCGATCGCCTTCGTACATCCCGCCGATTTGCGGTAGGGTCACATGGGACTCGTCAATGACTGTCAGGAAATCTGCCGGGAAATAGTCCAACAGGCAGGCAGGCCGCTCCCCCGCGGCGCGACCCGTGAGCGGACGACTGTAATTTTCGACACCCGCACACGTGCCAATCTCGAGCAACATCTCGATATCGAAATTTGTTCGTGTCTCGAGTCGTTGCGCTTCGAGCAGCTTACCGGCCTGTCTGAGGTCGGTCAGACGCTCCATCAATTCGGCTTTGATGAGGGTAATGGCACGTTCGATCGCCGGTCGTCGCACAACGAAGTGAGTTGCTGGGTAAACGGCGCACCGCGTAAGATCGGTGATGGCTTTTCCGGTTAACGGATCGATCTTTGTAACACGTTCAACGGTGTCACCCCACATCTCGATGCGCACCGCCTGTTCTTCATACGCGGGGAAAATTTCGATCGTGTCCCCGCGCACCCGAAAGGCGCCACGTTCGAGGACCGCATCGTTGCGCGAATACTGAATACGTACCAACTCTTCCAAGATACCGTCACGCGACCGTTCACCACCGACCTCGATCATGACCATCAAGTTTCGATACTCGATGGGATCCCCAAGACCGAAGATCGCAGAAACGGTGGCCACAATGATGACATCATTCCGCTCCATGAGACTGGAAGTGGCACGCAGCCTGAGCGCGTTGATATCGTCGTTGATGGAGGAGTCCTTCTCGATGTACGTGTCCGTGGCCGGCACGTACGCCTCGGGTTGGTAGTAGTCGTAATACGAGATGAAGTATTCGACGGCATTCCGCGGGAAAAAGGATTTGAGTTCACCGTAAAGCTGCGCGGCGAGCGTCTTGTTGTGGGACAGGACGAGGGTCGGCCGTCCAAACTCCGCAACCACTTTCGCAACGGTTACTGTTTTTCCCGATCCCGTAACACCTAACAAGGTTTGATACTTGGCGTTTGCGGCCAGTCCGTTCATTAAGTCGCGAATTGCCGTAGGTTGGTCGCCGGCCAGTTCAAACGGCAGTTCCAGATCGAATACACTCACGCTTTCGTGTTTTCCGTACTCTGCTTGGCTTCGCGTCGTTCAACACGAGCAACACCCTTGATCCGCCGAATGCTTTTCATGACTTTGGCCAGTTGCACACTGTTCTCGACTTCTACGAACACCGACCCGAACATCTCGCCGTCCCCACTACGAAGTTCCGCGCCCCGAATGTTGGTGCCCGTGCCGGACACACCATGCATGATGTCGGCATATAGCCCTCGTCTGTCTTCTCCAAAAACTGCAAGACATACCTCGTAAACCTCCCCCTCCATCTCCTGCCAGTCGATTTGTACACGCCGATCCGGATTGTCAGAAAGTGTCAGCAAACTCGGACAATCAGCGCGGTGGATAGAGATACCTCGCCCTTTTGTGACATAGCCAGACACTTCATCCCCCGGTACGGGCTGACAGCATTGGGCATACCGAACGAGCATGCCATCCACCCCCTGGATACGGACCCCACGACCAAGACGGATTCGGTTCATCATGCGACCAAGGACGTTGGGTTTGACGTCCGGCAAGTCGTCATGTGACCGCTCGGGGAAAAGCGCCTTGAGCACCTGACGCATCGGGATGTCGCCACGGCCTAACGATTGGAGCACACCCAACTCCGAACCCAACGACAGTTTCGTCGCCGCGGCCGCGAGCGCTTTACTATCTGGAGGGGTCAACCTGCGCCGACGGAGTTCACGCGCAAGTATCTCCCGACCCAGCGCTGTGCTCCTGTCTGCTTCTTCTTGTTTGACCCATTGACGGATGCGATGCCGCGCACGACCAGTTAACACGTGATTCAACCAATCGCGGCTGGCCCGCTGATGATTGCCGGTAATGACCTCGACCGTGTCCCCATTCTTGAGTGGCCGGTGGAGCGGAGAGATTCGACCGTTGACCTTCGCCCCTTGGCATCGCAACCCAACTTCGGTATGAACGGCAAATGCAAAGTCGATGGGTGTGGCGCCGGTCGGCAATCGCTTGACATCTCCTTGTGGTGTAAAAACGAAAATCTCGTCTTGGTAAAGATCAATCTTGAGGAACTCGAGAAATTCTTCGGGTGAATGCGCGTCTTGCTGCAGTTCGATGAGCTGGCGGAACCACCCAAGATGCTGATCGAGTTCATCACTGCGCGATCCTTCTTTGTAAATCCAATGCGCAGCTATGCCAAACTCTGCCGTACGATGCATCTCCATCGTGCGAATCTGGATTTCGTACAACTCTCCACCGGGACCGAAAATTGTCGTATGAAGTGACTGATACCCGTTAGACTTGGGTGACGCGATGTAATCTTTGATACGTTCTTGCAGTGGGGTCCAATATGAGTGAATAATACCCAACACGTGATAGCAATCCGGCACTGACTGCACGAGCACCCGCACCGCCATGAGATCATAAATCTCTTCAAGTGGTTTGTTCCGATGTTTCATCTTCCGGTAAATGGACCAGAGATGTTTAGGGCGCCCGGTCACTTCGCACTGTTCGATTGCCGACTCGGCAAAAGATTTTTCCAATGGGGCGCGCAAACGGTGAATCATCTCTTCCCGCTCGCCGGAACGCGCTTTGAGTTTGGCGACAATATCTTTGTAGTCGGTTGGCTCAAGGAACTTAAACGCCAGATCTTCGAGTTCGGCTTTTATCCCCGCCATACCAAAACGATGGGCGAGTGGTGCGTAGATCTCTCGCGTCTCACGACCGATACGACGCTGACTTGCCTCAGGCATGTGTTCTAACGTGCGCATGTTGTGCAAGCGATCAGCCAGTTTCACGATAATGACACGCGCGTCACTCGCGATGGACAACAATAACTTTCGGTAATTCTCAACCTGCTCTTCTGTACTGGACCGAAAGCTCAAACTGGAAATTTTGGTCAGTCCATCGACGATCAATCCGATCTCGTCACCAAATACTTCGCGCAAGTCGCCGATCGTTACATCCGCGTCCTCCACCACGTCATGGAGTAACGCCGAGGCAATAGACACCGAGTCCATGTGATGGTCGAGGAGGATTCGCGCAACCGCCGCCGAGTGTGTGATGAAGTCGTCGCCAGACCGACGTTTTTGACCCCGATGGGCCGAGGCACCAAAACGGAACGCGCGCTCGACAAGACCCAAATCAATGCGATCTGCGTGTGCGGAAAGATCACGCGCCAGATCTGCGTCAAACTCCGCGATGATACTCGTCACAACAGACCCGCTTCTGCAAAGCTGAAGTAACGATGACCGGCCACGATAACGTGATCGAAAACCGGAACGTCCAATATCTTACCCGCATCCGAAAGTTGAACGGTGACACTGCGGTCTTCAGCGGACGGAGTCGGGTCTCCGGATGGGTGATTGTGAATCACTATGATACCTGCGGCTGCCTCGGCAATGGCCGCACGAAAGACTTCCCGCGGATGCACAAGCGACCCGTTGAGTATGCCACGTGTGATGAGGATCTGCCGCGTGACACGGTTTTGCGCATCGAGCGTCAAAAGATGAAACTCTTCGACATCGAGGTCCCTGAGCCGCGGCCCGCAGAGACGCGCCACGTCAGCGGGCGATTGGATTTCACGGAGTGCCTCATCTTTTTCTACCGCCAAACGACGCGCCAATTCACACGCCGCCACGATACGCGCCGCCTTTGCCCTACCCAACCCCGGCACCTTCGCAAGCGTGGCGACCTGTCTACGCGCCAACGCCCGGATAGATCCATCCACACTTGCAAGAACATCCACCGAGACCGAGTACACGCTACGACCCGTGCTACCGGTCCCAAGGAGAATGGCCAACAGCTCCGTCGTCGTCAACGCCGCCGGCCCTAAGCTTGAGAGTCGTTCGCGCGGGCGATCCGCCGTTGAAACGTGGGCAATGAGAGACGCCGCCATGACGACAACATGACGACGTTTCCACGCGGAGTGGTAGGCAAAATTCCGCGCGACGGTACCCGGGTTTCGCGAGCCTAGGCCACCGCGCCGTGACATTTCTTGTACTTCTTCCCGCTGCCACACGGACACGGTTCGTTTCGACCGACTTTTGGTTCTGATGACTTGGCAACCGTGACGGGTTTTTTCTGTCCACCCGCGGCGCCCGAGGGCCCCGACGTGGTCAAACCGCGGGGCGGGGCAACTGGTCTGCGGGCCGCACCGGGAACAAGCAGGTCAGCCTGAGAACGGCCGTCTCCACCACTCGCAACAGCCCTACCACCGGCCGGACGGGACGACCCCGGCGGCGCTGCCGTTGGGGCCTGCACCTGCAGCTTGAACAACCGCTCGGTGAATGACTGCCGGACATCGTTCATGAAATCGGCAAAGAGGTCAAAGGCCTCTTGCTTGTATTCAACCAGCGGGTCCTTCTGGCCGTAGGCGCGATATTGAATGGCGGTGCGGAGTTGATCTAAGTCGTAGAGATGGTCCTTCCACTTTTCGTCGCTGACCTGCAACATAACATTCGAAAGCAATTTCTCAGAAAGATCAGGCGCGTTAAAACGCGCGGACATTTCATCCCAGGTTGCGATCTT
>JAZDDD010000601.1:0-6629 GCA_036679545.1 Gemmatimonadota bacterium
CGTCAAATCTCCATCCGGCGTACCGTACGACCAAATGAAATCCGAATTGTGATGTCGTATCCGGAGGTTCTCCAACTCCCGTTCTATCCGCGTATCATCCGGTTCAGACTCGACGTCCGCCAGCGACTCTAGCAAAATGATTTTGTCGCTCCTGGAGATGCCCGCGGCGGTGTTGGCCGGCATCTCGTCGCCGAATTTTGCTCTACCTGCCGCGATTGGCGAATCGCATATCGGTCGATTCTTGCTGATCCTTGGCGTGGTGTTGGTCATCGGCAAGTTGTCCGGGGAATTATTCGAACGTATCGGCCAACCAGCGGTGCTCGGGGAGCTTGTCGCTGGCGCGATTCTAGGCGTCAGCCTTCTCAATCTCATTCCGACCGCCGCCACCGATCCACTCACGAGCGAGTTCCAGCTCTTTGCCGAAATCGGCGTGTTGGTTCTGTTATTTGAAATTGGATTGGAAACCGACCTCCGTCAGATGTTTCGTATCGGGCCATCAGCTTCGATGGTTGCCCTCGTCGGTGTTGTGCTTCCATTCGTGCTCGGCGCTCTCTTTTGGATGTCCGGTTTGGTCCCGGACAGTTTTAACACCAGTTCGCCAATGACAACGGCAGTGTTCGTTGGCGCCGCGTTAACCGCAACATCGGTGGGCATTACAGCCCGCGTGCTCACCGACCTCAACGTCATGTCATCGGTCGAAGCAAAGATGGTGATCGGCGCCGCGGTCATTGACGATGTCCTGGGATTGATTTTGCTCGGACTGGTATCGACACTTGCCGCGGGTGTTTCGGTGAGTCTCCTCGATATCGGCGCGGCCGCGTCGGTAGCAATCGGTTTTCTGGTACTCGCCGTTTCTCTTGGCATGTGGTTCGCGCCACGACTGTTCAACCTGATCGATCGTATGCGGGTTCGGGGGGTGCTGCTCGTTGCCGCGTTTTCGTTTATGCTGGTGGTGGCGGCGCTTGCAGAACTCGCAGGATCCGCGATGATCATCGGCGCGTTTGCTGCCGGTCTCGTATTGTCACGCACCAATCAGTTTGACGTTATCGAATCACAAGTGAAACCCATTTCTGATGTCTTTGCACCCGTCTTCTTTCTGAGCATAGGCGCCCAGCTGGACCTCCGATTGCTCAACCCTTTCACTGAAGGAAACCTACCGATCATTGGTGTTGGACTGGGACTCTTCGTTATTGCCGTCGTGGGAAAGGTCGTTGCGGGGTTGCCGGTGTGGTGGCGGAAGTTTAACAAGGTGGCCGTTGGCATCGGCATGATGCCTCGCGGAGAAGTCGGACTAATCTTTGCCCAAATCGGATTGTCCACCGGTGTCTTGGGCAAGGAACTGTTCAGTGCAATTATTTTGATGGTGATCGGGACGACGTTCATCGCTCCATTCCTGCTGAAGTGGAGCTTCAGACGATGGGGCACGAACTGATTTCGCATGCGGCCGGCCGACCAAAAACTGATGACATTGGACGTGGCCAAGACATGGCGTCAACACCAGTCCGGCGTTGTGGTGTTTACCAATGGTGTGTTTGATCTCATGCATCCAGGTCACATTCAAGTCTTGGAACGTGCGCGGGCGGAGGGCGACTGCCTGATCGTGGCAATCAATGATGACGATTCCGCACGCCGCTTAGAAAAAGGTTCTGCTCGGCCAATCATGTCACTCGCAGCACGCATGCGTGTGGTTGCGGGCATGGAATCGGCGGATTGTGTTTTGGCATTCGCGGAAGACACACCCGAGTACATCATTGGGGAACTCGAGCCGGACGTCCTCGTTAAGGGATCAGACTACAGAGGAAAAACACTGCCGGGCGAACCAAAGGTTCTTTCACATGGTGGCCGTGTTGTTCTCGTGCCCCTCGTAGAGGGGTATTCAACTTCTTCAATCATAGAGCGCATACGTGCCACGACCGGATAATCGTACGAACAATAGTTTGCGCCCGTTAATCCTCGAGCGTGGCGTGAGCCCGTTCGCCGAAGGATCCTGCCGCGTGTCAATGGGCGCCACGGTGGTGCACTGCACGGCGTCCGTCGAAGAGGGCGCTCCGCCGTGGCGCAAGGGTACTGGGCTCGGTTGGATAACGGCTGAATACTCAATGCTTCCGCGTGCCACGACCACGAGAACATCCCGTGAGCGCCGCGGCGCTGGCGGACGTACGTCGGAGATTCAACGGTTGATTGGACGGAGTCTTCGGGCGTCGGTCGAGTCCTTTGCGTTCGGGGAGTATACCATCCGAATTGATTGCGATGTGCTGCAAGCCGATGGTGGCACCCGCACAGCTTCGGTCACCGGTGGGATGGTTGCATTAGTCGATGCCATGCAGTGGCTGTCAAAAACCCATGGGGTGTCCAATCCATTCTCGCGGTTGGTTGCTGCGGTTTCCGTTGGCATCGTCGATGGCGAACCAAGACTCGATCTGTGTTACGAGGAAGATGTTGCCGCGATTGTCGATGCCAACGTCGTCAAGGCACACCCTGACAAATACGTCGAGATGCAGGGTACCGGTGAGGGCGGCACGTTCACGCGTGCGGCGTGGGACGAACTGGTGTCACTCGCGGATGACGGCATCGCTGAGATTTTCCAGGCACAAAACGACGTTCTTGGTCTCGCATGACGCGGATTCTCATTGCCACGAGAAGCACTGGCAAAAAAGCTGAGTTTCAAAAACTGTTCGCGCACAGCGCCCATGAATTCGTGTTTCCAGATGAAATCGGCCTCGGGGAAATGCCCAACGAGGAAAATATTGAGACGGGGACGACCTTCTCGGCCAACGCCCGTCTTAAGGCGGAATATTTTGTCACACGATCGGGTTTGCCAACGGTTGCGGAAGACTCCGGTTTGGAAGTTTTCGCGTTAGGCGGACGCCCCGGTGTCCGGTCCAAAAGATTCGCACTCGCAGCAACAGATCAGAACAACGCAAACAACCTCGAGTTACTCCGGCAGCTTGCCGGTGCGCCGTTGGTGCGCAGGGCAGCCCGATATCGTTGTGTGATGGTTTTGATTGCCAACCGGTCGGCGGTACCTCATGTGTTTGACGGTATGTGTCGCGGGAGGATTCTGGACGAACCACAGGGTACGGGCGGATTTGGTTACGACCCGTTGTTTTTCTCCGAAGAACTCGACAAGACGTTCGCCGACGCAACCCCTGAAGAAAAAAACACGGTTAGCCACCGGTCGCGCGCCGTCACCGTGTTCTTGAAGTGGTTAGCTAACCACCGCATTTGACCGGTGTTGAGCATGCGTACAACCGCTAGATGAGTTCGACGTCCGTCATTATTTCAACCGTGCTCGGGCCCTGATGCGCTAACGCTTTGTTCAACGCGCCGGTTAACTCGCTTTGTTGTGTCACACGTATTCCCAAACCCCCACACAGATTGACATAGTCGGCGAAATTCGGATTGCTAAGTGACGTTTCCCAAACGTCTACTTCGGCCGATCGCTGCTCCTTGCTGATTTTTCCCAGTTCCGAATTGTTCAGCAAAATATGAGTGATGTTCATCCCATATTTGACCGCGGTGTTCACCTCCGCCAGATATTGTCCGAAGCCGCCATCGCCTGTGATGGCCAGCACCTGCCGACCCTGAAACTTAGGATCGTCTTCCTGAGTGGCTGCCCATGCTCCAAGGGCAGCAGGATAACCAAAGCCAATTGACCCCAGATATCCCGACATCAATACCGCGTTGTCCTTGCATTCGAAGTATCGACCGAAGGAATAGGTGTTGTTACCGACATCTACCGCGATGATCGCGTCGTCGGCGCAACGTTGCGCCAGTTCCTCGAACACGACCGCTGAATTTAGTCCGTTTCCTCTGTCATCACCTCGGCGGCGTCTCTTTTCTTCACGCCATATTTTCCAACGCTCCGCCACCTTAGGACGTTGGTCCATCGAGCTGGTCTTGCTCTTCAATGCGTTCGCCAGCAACCCCACGGTGACACCAATCTCACCCCAGACCGGTACATCGACCGCATGAAACTTCCCGAGTATCATTGGATCATAGTCGATCTGAATGGTGGGTTTTTTGGGGGTGATACCGGTGTGATTGCTAAAGCTAGCGCCAAGAACCAGGAGGACATCCGATTCATTCATGAACCAACTGGCAATCGGCGTCCCGCTTCTGCCTAACACGCCGCATCCCAACGGGTGATGATCCGAGATCAGACCCTTACCCTTGAACGTGGTTATGACCGGTGCACCCATCGTCTCCGCCAAATGCACAATGGCACTCATCTCAAACCGCGCACCGTGCCCAACAATGATCACCGGTCGCCGCGACGAAGATAATAATTCTACGGCGCGGTTGAGCGATTCGACCGGTGGCGAAATCGCGCGGTCGGTCAACCGCCACTCGGGACCTCCGGCCGGTGCGTTCTCAGGAACCGGTAAGGTTTGTGCTTCATCCGGGAAAATGAGATGGGACACGCCTCGGTTCAGTATTGCACTTTTGCACGCGAGGTTCGCCAATTCCTGGTGTTTGCTGGTTGGCAAAACGGATTGTGTGAACTGGGCAACTCTCCCGAACGCGGCATTCAGATCTATTTCTTGAAACGCGCCGGGTCCCAGCACCTGCGTGTCTACTTGCCCAGTCAATGCCAACACGGGGGACCGATCGACGTTCGCATCCCAAAGACCCGTCAAGAGGTTCGTCGCGCCGGGCCCCGCAATCGAGAAACAAGCCGCTGGCCGCCCGGTGAGTTTGCCGTACGCCGAGGCCGCAAAAGCGCCGGCCCCTTCGTGCCGAATCCCGAAGTAGCGGAGTGCGCCGTTTTCCGTTTGCCGACGTATGGCATCCGCGAGTCCCAAATTCGAGTGGCCAACCATCCCCCAAACGTGTTTTATACCCCAATTCACCATCGTTTCGACGACGAGATCCGAAACGGTTCGTGTGTGAACCTCTTCAACATCAAACCCGACGTACACGCCGTCGGTGCGAACATCGACGGGATACGTGGTCACTCCGTCGTCGAAACCACCGGGCGGAATACCCGTCGTCGGGTGAAAGTCCCAACCGTGCCACGGACACCGGAGCATGCCATTCTCAATCGACCCTTCGCCGAGCGGACCGCCCTGGTGGGGGCATCGGTTGTCGAGTGCGGCGTATTTGTCGTTGAACCGCGTCATGCAGACGGTCGCATGCAAACACGTCACAGGCTTTACTCGTCCTTCGGTCAGCTCGTCGAGCTCAAGGACCTTTAGCCATTGCATATTCGTTCACTTTCTCCTTAAGCCTTATGAGTACCTGACAACACCGAGTGTTTACGTGTTTTGATGAAAGGATAAGACGCGGGTGACCGCCGGGGCTAGGGCATTTGTTGGTGTGTCGCCAAGAACCTGCAACGGAATCGCCATCGTTGTGGCGAGGACGCCACATATTGCTGGTATTGGACTGGCTAAGTAGTTGATGGGCTTGATGTTAGCGCCGTCGAACGAGGCGCAGGCAATGTGGGCTTTTGAACCGTTTCTTGCAATGTGTTTGCGACCACCGAGCCGACGAAGGTCGTTTGTCCGTCGGAACTAGTTAAAAAACAGACTGCCCGGTAGGTTTCACATTCTTTGTAAACACGGGGCGTCAGTCTGGCCGAACGGCGCTATGATTTTAAAAACGACGCTACTCCGTACGGGGCATACCGTCCATCGGTTTGGTGCCCCTTTTTTTCACGGACGGAAATAGAAAGTTGATCGACAGCTAGACCGTGACCGCAGAATTTCCCCCCTTGGGCAAATCTATTTTTCGGCGTCTCCTCGTTGCCGTAACGCTGCTGGGCCTTCCGTTCGTATTGGCCACGTGCCGCCTTGGCGAGTTGATTGGAACGGCGACGGTCACTGAGATGGTTGTGACCAGAGACTCGATCGTGGACATTGCGGCTCTGGGAAGTACGGCGGCAACGAGGTTAGAGTTTGACATCATTGACTTCAATAACGTGGGAGACGGGGCGCTTCCGTGGAAGGCGGAGGTGGCGCTCAGGAGCCCGTGGCTGACCCTGTCCCTCCGTGAGGGAAACGCCCCGGCAACGCTCACCGCCATCTTGAGCCCGGTCAATTTGGAAGAGGGGGTTTACCAGGATACCATCCGCATCACGCCAGGCAGCGGCCCCTCCGACCCGGTCGCGATCCCCGTTATCTACACCATAGCACCGTGCCAAACCCCTCCCATAATCGACGGTGTCCCGGTCAACGGCACGCTGGATGAGTCCGATTGTGGCGCTCCCCACCGGACGGGGAGTTTTGCCAAGGTTTTCTCCATTAACGGGTTGGAAAACGATTCCATCTCAGTCGTGATGTTCTCGACCGCCTTCGCGCCGTATGTGGCGCTCTCGACCGGGATAAATGAAAGTTCTACGGTACTCCAAGAATCGGCGGCCTGCGACAGCGTTCCCGATACCGCGTGCTTGCGTTACCTCGTTTTGCCCGGAGACGGTACCTTCGTCGTCGAAGCAACGAGCAACGGTTCGGGCACCTCGGGACCATTTCTGTTGGATGTCGGCCTACCGCGCGCACCATCGCCGCCGGACCTACCTCTCCAGTTTGCCAGTGACAGTGTAAGTGCGATTCAGACGGGTTCGACGGTGCCGGATCTAGACCTCGTGTTCTCAGCCATGGTGACCGATGCCGACCCGGGTGACCAAC
>JAZDDD010000602.1:0-2477 GCA_036679545.1 Gemmatimonadota bacterium
CCGGTCCTTGGGTATTACCGGGGCAATACACCGTGCGTCTCACGGTCGGTGACGAAACGTTAGAACAACCCGTTCGGGTGTTGGACGACCCCCGTATCGACGTGGATCCCGCCGACCGACGTTTTTGGCATCACACGCTGGTGACGCTCGCCAAATCCATCGAAGAGTTTGCACCGCTGGCCGATTCACTGCGGCAAATCAATAGACAAGTCGCCGACATGTCCGACGCCGAACGCCAACAGAACCGGCGCATGATCGCCGAACTCAAAGATGTGGCACCCAAAGCAATCGAATTGCGAACGCGTATGATGAGACTTTACGGCGCGATTCAAGGGTGGCCCGGTCGGCCAACGTCGGATCAAATGGCACAGATGGAGTACTTTGAGGAATGGCGGGTGCGGTTGATGCCGGACGTGCTGCGCGCGCTGAACGCGACGATGTGACGACCTGCCATTCAGTCAGTTTCGAATGATCGCGTCGTACGTGTCAGCGTCGGTCACACCTTCGGTGGCCACCGTCAAGATGCGCGAGTCCCGGTTTAGCCCAAATATCTCCCGGCATTGGTCATCGCGGAGCGCTTCGATAACGGCGGCCATGCCCGCCACACCTGATTCACCGACTGCGACCCGCACGTCACCGTCCGTGCCGGATGCAAGCAATCGCATGGTAGTGGCGGCCGGCGCATCGGGTATGGCAACGCAACCGGCGGCGCTTTCCCTAAGCACTTGCCACGCATAGTCGGACACCTCGCCCGCGGCGAGACCGGCCATCATCGTGTCGAGTTTGCCGCCGACGGTTATGCGTTCCCCGGCTTGTAGGCTTTTGAACACACAATCCGCCTCGACCGATTCAACCACCACGACATGGGGTATTTTTTTGGGCCAACGCTGCATGGCCATCGCACATGATGCGGCCGCCAACCCACCGACACCAGCCTGAATGAAAAGATGTGTTGGGACGTCGTGTTCCATTTGGTCAAATGATTCCAACATCAACGCGCCATAGCCGGTCATGGTATCGCACGCAATTCGTTCGTCGCTGGCACTTCTGGTTTCTGAAATGATATGCCAACCAGCCGGACGCGCCTCACGTACCATCTCGCGCATGGCATCTTCATGGTTGCCCGTCGAACGAACGACACGCGCACCAAACGATTCAATCGCGCTTTCCCTTTTGCTCGTCACATTGTGCGCCATATACACGACGGCGTTACAACCGAATTGACGTGCCGCCCATGCCACCGCCCGTCCGTGGTTGCCTTCAGTCGCGCACGCGATGGTGACCCGACCGGCAATGGCACGCGAGGTGTCATCAAACAATTCCCGGCCACTCGGACGTGCTCCCGTTTCTTGTGCGACGATACGGGCAATGAGTTGCGATATAGCAAAGGCGCCGCCCATGGGTTTAAAGCTCTTAACACCAAAACGCTCCCCTTCGTTTTTTAACCAGAGCTTCGATACGCCTATTTGAGACGCGAGTCCTGGGAGGGAAACCAGCGGTGTCAGCGCGTACCCTGGCCAACTCGATATGTCGTCAAGCGCAGACCGGGAACGGCTCAGCGGAAGAAGCCGCGGGGGATTCGGTGAATGCAGGACGTAGTTTGGATTGGTAACGAAGTGCACGAGATTAGTGTTCTGACTCCACGAACGTATCTGCGGTCACAAGTCCTTCTTGCGGCAATCGTCCCGCCATCAGCTCGGCTACCGGTCGAGTAATTCGCATTCTTGCAAAGACAATGCGACAAACCGCGGTGATCGGCGCGGCGAGCAGCATGCCAACGACACCCCACAACAGACCCCAGAAAACGAGCGCCATGAGTATGACGACCGGATGCAAGTCCAGACCTTCACCCATCACCAATGGTTCAACAACATTTCCGATAGAGAATTGGATCACACCAGGCAGGAGTATGACGATCGTGATGGCGACGGTGCTATCGAATTGTATGAGCGCAACCGGAAGCGGGAGCAACGTGGCAACGATAGAACCGATTGATGGAATGAAGTTCAGAAGAAAAGCCATCACACCAAACACCAGTGCCAATTCCAATCCAAAGAGCGCGAGAATCACACCCGTCAACAGACCCGTGGTTGCAGACGTCGCGAATTTCACGACGATGTAGTTTCGCACCTTTGCGTCGATTTCCGCGTAGATACCGGATCGTAGTTCGTTGGGACGACGCCCGATGAGAAAATACACCACGAAAATCAAGACGAGGAACCCACCGGTCACCAGACCGACCGCGGTACCGGCTCCCGTTCTGGCCCACTGCAAAAGTGGCAACTGTCTCACCGCATCGACCAAATCACCCTGGCCGAGTTGGACACCGAACCGGTCGAGTACACCGACCATGCGTTCGACCAGTCGCACGACGCGTTCTTGGTAAAGCCCGACGTTGTTGATCATGCCGGCGGTGGATGAATAGATGAGGAGACCGACCAAACTCAAACCGGTCCCCGCAACGAGGAGCGTCACCG
>JAZDDD010000603.1:0-2806 GCA_036679545.1 Gemmatimonadota bacterium
GTATTGCTCCTGGCGTTGCAGTGCATCGGTCGGAAAATTGTTTTGCGCGTACTCTTGCAATCCTCTAGACGGACCACTCATTGACACGATGTAATCAAAACGATCGCCCCGGTTGATGTTCATACACTGGGCGAGCGGACCGAGCCCGTGCGTCGGGTAGAGGTTGGCATTTCGGTTCTTCGAATGTTCCCTCCTCCACAACCCTTCGCCGTCCGGTGCAAACTTGATCGAACGTAAATCGTGTAAGTATCCACCTTCACCGTGGAGTATTTCGCCAAACATGCCCTGACGGACCATGTTGAGAACCATCATCTCCCATTGCCCGTAGTTCACGTTTTCCATCATGACGCAATGCTTTTGTGTGCGTTCGGCCATTTCGACTAACTGCCAGCACTCGTCGATCGTCAACGCGGCCGGCACTTCCGTCGCCGCGTGTTTGCCGTTCAGCATCGCCGCAACGCAGACCGGAACGTGCCAACGCCACGGGGTTGCGGTATAGACGAGATCGAGATCTTGCTCCTCGCACATTCGCCGAAAGTCAGTGTCGCCGCGTGAGTAACCGGTTGGTCGTGGGAACCCAGCTTCAACGATCCAATCCTGCGCTTGGGTTACCTTCTCTTCGACGATGTCGCAGACGGCGGTAATCCGACAACCCTCGACTCGCAAAAGATTCCGCACGTGCGCCGAACCCATTCCACCGACACCCACGAATCCAATACGCACATCGTTGATGGGCGCAGCTGCGAAGAGACTCTGCGGGGCGGAACCCAATCCTGGTCGTTCCAATTGATATGCCTGGGTGCCGCTTGCGGGTTCCGAGCAGCCGGTACCTAACACGGCGCCCATTCCAGCAGCACCGACCTTTACGAACCCCCGACGTCGTTGATGGGCGCAGCTGCAAAGAGACTCTGCGGGGCGGAACCCAATCCCGGTCGTTCCAATTGATATGCCTGGGTGCCGCTTGCGGGTTCCGAGCAGCCGGTACCTAACACGGCGCCCATTCCAGCAGCACCGACCTTTACGAACCCCCGACGTGATATCCCGGACAACGACGGGGTTGATTCTTTGGATGTCATATGATCGCTCGAGAAAACTGTTGTGATTACAGGGTCAGAACGAAACTAACGTGTGAGAAAGGCCCGCGGCAGATTCCATCGGATTGCCTAATTCTTTAGGTAATTGCCGGGTTTCTTGACGAACTCGTCCGAACGCCCTCTTGGTATGCTCAGGCTGCGCCAATCCGCACCGACAAGATGCCGAGCAAGAAAGACCATTTGACCGACATGGTATGCGTAGTGGGAAAGTTGGCGCTGGATGGCCTGTAAGACGACGTGATCCTCACCGCGAATGACCACGGTTTTCTCGAGATCATTAGCCGAGAGCCCCTCCAACGTCACAAACACTTGGTTCCACCCATCTTCCCACGTCTGCAAAAGCGATGATCGATCGTCTTCGCGGTCAAGTGCAAATTCCCCATCACGATTGCGATCGGGTTTTTCGCCATCTGTCGTGAGGAAATCTCTCCAGCGCGACTTCATATTTCCAGCCATGTGCTTCATGAGGATTGCCAGGCTGTTGCCCTCAGCATCTAACCGCATGAACAACGCGGCATCGGTGACTTGATCGCAAGCCGCCTCAGCCAACTGTTTGAGGCGGCGCAGCTCCCGAAGGGAATCGTTCAAAAAAAGTTGACCGTCCATCGACTCCTCAATGCCACGTCAGTTCGTACGCGGTACCACGGCAAAGATCCGTACTTGCCCTCCAGATCCGCCTTCGATCTTGATGGGCGCCACTATCAAGTAAGATCCAACCGCAGGCAATGCGTGTACGTTGGCTACGTTCTCGAGGTGGAACTTGCCGGCGCCATTGACCACACCGTGCGCTGGAAAACCACTCGCGGCACCCGCATCCACACTAAAATTATCGATTCCAATGCCCCTAATGTTACGCTCAGTAACAAGCATGCGTGCAACCTCCTCGGAAAAACCCGGAAAGTGCATGCGTCCATCGACGTCCTGATTGCGATAAGCCTCGGGGTCATTCCATTTCCGACTCCAGCCGGTGGACAACAAAACAATGGCGCCTTGTGGCAGTAACCCATTCACCTGCTCCCATTCGAGAACATCGTCTCGTGTCACCACATAGTCCGGATTCGCTGCGGTCTGACGCGAAATATCGATCACCGCTGCTGGGCCAAAGAGATCCTTCGGAGTCAGTTGATCTACCGATGGTTGACCGGCGGCGGAATGGATAGGTGCATCCAAATGCGTGCCGTGATGCTCGGGTGTGCTGTAGGCGGCCATGGAAGGCGAGCCATTGGGATGACTCGATAGCGTATCATGTATGAATGGATTGCCATCCGGACGCGGCCAAAACGGACCCGTTGCACCCAACGCGTGTGTGAGGTCCAGCACCTGCGCCTGTTCTGAAAACAACATATCAAGGTTTGCAACAGCACTCGGCTCATCACTACAACCCGTAATGCTGACAACAACCAGCAAGCACAGCGTTACATATCGCACATCCACCTCCTACCCAAGATCGTACACAATCCGGCAGCCAAACTCAGCCACAGAGCACACAGAGAAATGTAGAGGGCCACAGAGACAAAAGTCTTTTTCCGCATGTCTCTCGCAGCTCCACGAGCAAATCGAGACCCCTCTGTGGCCCTCTATCTTCCTCTGCGTGCTCTGTGGCGTTTGTTACTCGGAACTAACAGTCCACACAGAATGTCACGCCACGCACTGTTACCCGAAAATCATTAGTGAGCTGTTCAACTGCGACCACCCAAGTCCAACCTAACCCC
>JAZDDD010000604.1:0-3557 GCA_036679545.1 Gemmatimonadota bacterium
CATGCAGCGTGGGGAAATAGGACATCTCGGTTGGATGCTGGCAATCTCACACCCAAATGATTTAGAGGGGCTAACGTGCCGACTACGAAAATTTTCACGGCCGCGGTCATCGCGGTTGGTTGTGCGTTTCCTGCAGCCGCCAACGGTCAAGAAGATGACGAAGATGCCATACGCGCAGTCATTGAGGCACACGCGCGGTTCGCTCAAGAGAAAAACCCGAACGGTGCTGACACGCTCTGGGCCCCGGATCGGGGTGTCCACATTATCGAAGGGGCCGGAGTCAATCACGGGTGGATCGACTATCGCGACAATCATCTGAAGCCGGAACTCGATCAGTTCGAAGAATTCCGATATCGGTATCGCGCCATTGAGCCTGTGGTGCGTGGCAATGTGGCCTGGGCGTCATTCCAGTACGACCTGCTTATCAACATGAACGGTCGGGAAATTGACCAGGTTGGTCGTGGTACGGCGGTTTTGGAAAGGCGAGAGGGCCGATGGTTGATGGTACACCTGCACACGTCTGGTCGTGCCCGGCCCCAGGAACGTCAAGAGGGATAGTTCGGTGAAGCAAAACTTGAGCAACCGGAGAGAATTCCTGCGTGGGGCAGTGGCTGTTGGTGCCGCCACAGCATTGTCACCACTCGTGCCGGGTTACGCACGCAATCTTTTCGGGCTGTCTCCAACCGGCCGTCGCAACGTCATCGATCTGGCGATCGGCCGGCATACTCTTATGATCGACGACCGATCCGCATCGGCCGTGACTGTCAACGGATCCATACCTGGACCGCTGCTCCGTCTCAAAGAAGGTGAAACGGCGACTTTGCGGGTGCGCAATGACCTTGATGAAGACACGTCGATCCACTGGCACGGTTTGATCGTTCCGGCAGATCAGGACGGCGTGCCCGGACTGAGTTTTGGCGGTGTCTTGCCGGGCCAGACATTCACGTACGAGTACCCCGTCCAGCAAGGTGGGACGTATTGGTACCACAGTCATTCGGGCCTGCAGGAGCAACAAGGGGTATACGGCCCGCTCATCATCGATCCCGTCGAGCCCGAACCGTTTTCGTATGACAGGGAATACGTCGTGTTGCTGTCGGACTGGACTTTCGAGAACCCGTATACGGTACTCGCCAATCTGAAGAAACAGGGCGGATACTACAACTTCCAACGCCGCACGTTGGGCGACCTCGTTCGAGATATTGGCAAAGACGGTCTTGGAGCTACGGTTGCTGACCGGTTGCGCTGGGGCCGTATGCGAATGGACGCAACCGACATCGCCGACGTGACGGGTGCCACGTACGCGTATCTCATGAACGGCATGGCGCCGTCATCCAACTGGACGGGCTTGTTCCGTCGTGGCGAACGCGTGCGGTTGCGGTTCATCAACGGCGCGGCCGCTAGTTATTTCGACGTGCATATCCCGGGTCTCCGCATGACCGTGGTGCAGGCGGACGGTCAGAATATCCAGCCGGTTGACGTGGAAGAGTTTCGCATCGCGGTTGCTGAGACATTCGATGTGATCGTTGAGCCGGACGATGAACGTGCGTACACGATTTTCGCTGAATCCATGGACCGGAGTGGTTTTGCCAGCGGAACGTTGACGCCACGCGTGGGAATGACCGCGCCGATCCCGGAACGCCGCCCGCGACCATCTCGCACCATGGCCGACATGGGGATGGCGATGGACATGGACATGTCCGTGGGCGAGACGGACATGGCCGGTATGCCTGCGGACACTTCGGCGACCGCGATGCCCGGGATGGAAAACGCCGGACATGAAATGGACAACACGTCCACCGACGAATCCGTTCCCCATGGGTCGGATACGCACGGGCCAGGCGCCGCTGGCGTCGCGGAAGTTTCCCGTCCGCGGCTCGACGATCCCGGCATCGGCCTTGGAAACGACGGTCGGCGTGTGTTGCTATACAGCGACCTAAAGGGCCTGGCCATGATTCATGACATGCGGGCTCCCCGTGATATTGAGTTGCATCTGACGGGAAACATGGAACGATACATGTGGTCGTTCGACGGAAAGAAGTTCTCGCAGTCGCCGGACCCAATTCAGATGGAGCACGGTGAGCGTGTGCGGTTAACCTTTGTCAACGACACGATGATGGAGCACCCCATTCATCTGCACGGTATGTGGATGGAGCTAGACAATGGGAACGGCATGTACAACCCGCGGAAACACACTGTTAACGTGAAACCAGCGGAGCGCATGAGTGTGCTCGTCACTCCAGACGTGCCGGGCCGTTGGGCGTTTCATTGCCACATCCTCTATCATATGGAATCCGGGATGTTCCGTATCGTCGAGGTGGCTGAGCCTCGCGTGGAGGATGGTTCTTGAAGGGTGTGTGGGCTGTCCTCGGGGTTGTTACCGTTGGAATGACAACGCCGGATCCCGCAGGCGCCCAACTAATGGACGAACACCTGTACACGTTCGTTCAGTTTGATCAACTGGAGTACCGGCGCGTGGGAACGGAACGACCAATAGTCTGGGAGATGATGGGCTGGATCGGTGGCGACTTCAACAGGTTTTGGATCAAGAGTGAGGGGGAACGTGCAACGGTGGGTAATAACACCGCCGTCGAAGTACAGGCCCTCTACAGCCGGCTGATTGCTCCGTTTTGGGAAGTACAGTTGGGGATGCGGTTGGACGCGGTTTTCGGTGGCGGGGTCACGAACACACGTATGTTGGCCGCGTTCGGATTCGAAGGTCTTGCACCATATTGGTTCGAAATGGAGCCCGTGTTGTTTGTAAGCCAAGACGGTGACATCTCGGCCCGCCTCACGTCATCCTATGACGTGTTCGTGACGCAACGCCTGATCGCGCAAGCCCGATTGGAGGCCAATGGCGCCGTGCAAGATGTCCCGGAGTTCGGCGTCGGGTCGGGATTGAATGACGTCGAGCTTGGATTGCGGATGCGTTACGAAGTACAACGTAAAACCGCACCGTATCTTGGGATCAACTGGGAACGACGTTTTGGGGAGACCGCCACAATGGTGCGGGCGGCAGGGGATGGCGTTGGTGAGCTGTCCGTGGTGGCAGGGATTAGGCTGTGGTTCTGATCGGCATACGTTTTCCAATGAGGTAGGTGATGAACCGAACACGAGTAATGAGGGCGACGATTTTCACCAGTGTCGTCTTGGCAACGCTGGCGATGGCCGAAAGACATCTCACGATGATCGACAGTCGGCCGGTTGCAGAAACCACTGTGTCCACGATACCGGACACGATCCAACTCTGGTTTAGCCAAGATCTCGAGCCAACAATAAACCGCATCGCTTTGGAAGGCCCAACGGGGGAGGTCAAGCTTGGAAAGACCGAACCGGCCGCCGGTGACGGCAGTTCCATGATGGTTCCGGTCGCGGAGACGCTTAGTGATGGGACCTACACCGTCAGCTGGCGGGCCGCCGGCAATGATGGGCATCCCGTCCGCGGACGCTTCAGGTTCAACGTTGAGTCCGGGCGCTAAACTGCCCCCAATCCACTGACATGGACCCGGAATCGCTGGCGATCGGGATAGGAAGCGTGGGCCGGTGGCTGACCTACGGGG
>JAZDDD010000605.1:0-19170 GCA_036679545.1 Gemmatimonadota bacterium
TCTCAGGGCCGTCGTCGCAATCAGACCGGCCGGTTAAAGCCCGTTTCCACCACCGCCATCCGTCGTGGCGCGTTCGGGTTTGGGTGTCTCTTCGAGTGTCTCGAGCACCTGCCTCCAAGAGAACTTTTCACCGATACCGCGTACGTAATAGTCCATCCAGGCCATTTCGCTCACCGACTTGACGAGTCGGTTGCGTGCATCGGGAATGCCATGGCTCCTGCCCGGATACATGAATAGCTCGGTATCGATGCCAAGTTTTTTGAGAGCCATGTGTAGTTCTACAGACTGCGGACTTGGAACACGGGGATCGCCCTCGACAACATGCACCATGGTCGGTGTTGTTGCGTTTTCCATATACCTAATGGGTGACTGCTCCCAATAGGCGTCGAAATCACGGTAAGGAAGCTCGTCGCCGAGATAGTATTGGCGGTTTCGCTGCACGTCGCTCTGCGCATACATTGAGATCCAGTTGGACGTGCCCGCGCCGGAACTGATTCCCTTGAAACGATCCGTATGTGTCAGGATCCAGTTGGACCAATGGCCACCGGCGCTCCAGCCAAGTGCTCCCATCCGGTTGCCGTCAACGATGCCTTCGTCTATGAGGTAATCGACCCCCGTCATTATGTCGTCGTAACCCTGCGGGAAGTAGTTGCCAACAATCTCCGTGCGGAACTCTTCACCGTAGTTAGAAGAACCTCGATAGTTTGGCTTGAGTACGGCGTAACCAGCGCCGGCGTACACTTGGGCACCGTAACCGCCGTTGAAACGCAAGACATCCGCCGAAGCCGGACCGCCATGGATGGCCACGATAAGCGGGTAACGCTGGCCCGGTTGATAGTTGATCGGTTTCACCAACACGCCGCCTACTTCTTTTCCGTCGGTGGAGGTCCACGTGATCTCTTCTTCGAGGCCCAACGCGAGGTCGCGTATTTGTGGATTGACGTCTGTAAGTTGAAGCCAGGAGTTCCGGTCGCGTACGCGATCTATGGAAGAAACGGTGAACGCCGTCAATGGCGTCGCTGGGTCTTGGTAGTTGATAAGCAGGACACCGGAATCGTTATCCTTGTTGACGGATAACGACGCATCTTCGAACGTTACTTGTCGTACTTCGTCGTCTTCGATGTCGAGCGCCAACAGTTGACGTGTGGCGCGAACCCCGCTGTTAAAGTAAATCGTCTTGCTGTCGTCCGACCAAAACCCGAGTCCCACGTGGTCGTGAAAAGACCCACCGAGTTTTCGGAAGGCACCGCCACGGTCCGCCACGGCGCGAACGTACACGCGGCGGCTCGTCATAGTGTAGCGTGTTAGGTCATCGGCCGCGCCAAACGCCACCCAGCGACCATCCGGTGAGAACGTTGGTCCCTGTTCGCCTACTTCATCATTGTTGGTGAGACGTTCAATGTCACCCGTGGCGATCTCGAGCAGATACAGATCTCCGTTGATACGCTCCTCGGTGATGTTGCGTTCGTAACGCTCTGCCGAGATGCCCTGGTAACCAATCCAACGACCGTCATCGGAGATGTTGAAATTTTCAACCGTATAATTCGGATCGGACGTGAGTTGAGTGCTTGTGAGTTGTGCGAGATCCAACGACCATAGGCCCACCAAGGGCGTCTCGAGGTTGCGAATATTTACTGTGAAGCCCTCGTCACGCCGTTTCTTTTCGTCAGCATCGACACTAACAGGCGTCAGAAAATAAATGCGCTGGCCGTCAGGTGCCCATTCCCAACGTTGAACGCCTGACGCTTGTTCGGGCAACGCTTCGGGGTCAGCGGACACAATGTTGTCTACGGGTAGACGATGGAGTTGCGCTTCCTCGGCGCGTCCGCTCCGGAACACCAACCACTGCCCGTCCGGGCTGAACTGAAAATCCGCGACTCCGCCGCTTGCATCGGTGATCTTACGTGCTTCTCCACCGTCCGGTCGCATGAAGTAAAGTTGGTTTCTTCCAGTTCGATCTTGATTGCCCCGTGCCTGGTCATTGCGACTTCCGTTGGCACTGGCGTCGCGATCGGACAGAAATAGGAAGAAGCTGCCATCAGGCGCCCACGCCGGTGACGTTTCGTTCTTGTCGTCCGTGAATGTCATTTGACGGCTTGAACTCACGCCACGCTGCAACGAAACGAGATGAATGTCAGACTGGCGCTTGTCTTCCTGCCAATCTGGTGTCGTAATGGTGTAGAGCATCCATTGGCCGTCCTGACTGGGCGCGTACGATCCCGCTCGTCTCATGTGCTGCGCGTCCAGGAACGTCATGGGACGTTGACCTTGGTCCTGAGCAACCGCCAACGACGTTGGACCGACAGCGAGTACCAACACGGCCGTGGCGACCAAGTAGTTTCGACTACGGGAGGCGATTTGAAACATGGTTCCCTCGCTGGATCATGGTTTTTGCAAATATCCGGTCGGACATCGCGTACTCCTTATTATATACCGTCTGCGGATAGACGTTTGGATGCTTCCAATTTGTGCTCAGGGCGCCGCGGTAGGCAACTTCCCGTTTACGAGAAAATCAGAACGGGGGAAGGTGTAAACAATCCGTCGAAAGTAATCTCGTTTTCTCAGCTCGACATAGGACGCGGTCGCAGTGCTGGCCCAGGTTTCGAACCCGCGTGGTTTTCGTCGGCCAAAAACCACCGGGTCAAATACGCCAATATTGGTGCCGCCGCGCCGATCTCGAGCGGAACGATATCGAAAAGCCTCGACACCGGCCGTCCGCATGTCGGCACCCAGTGCTTGGGATGCCTTGTATTGCGTCTTCGATGAGATCTTGCGCCGATATGAGTCGAACGGACCTGTGATGAGGTCTATCCCGCGCGTTGTCCGGATGGTCGTGTGGTAAACGGTAAGAGATATCTGCAGTGTGCCGAGGTCGGCATTTGTACCGTCGATGAAGAGAAGTCGGTAATAAGCCGTTTCGGCAAAGACTGCTCGGTGCGTTTCGGCGCCGTACCACATGCCACGATATTTACGGGTACCGAAACGGGAACCGTGTGGAAGGGGTGGGTACCGAAACGGCGCGGCGAGGAGATAGTGCAGGTGTCCCCCAACATCATTCGGGGGTTTGGCGCTTTCTATCAAATCCTCTAGTAAAGCTTGCTCGTCGTCGCTATCGACCAGCTTCCGCGTCGCTACCTGGTGCTGCGCTTCGACTGCGCGCAACGCCTCCAGGTGAAGCAAGCGAAACTTAGAGTCGCCCGCGCATTGCGTCCAGATATTGAACGACATCCACGAGTCCACTCACAGTGTACATACGTTCTCGGGGTACACCCGAGAGATGGTTGTTTCGAGCGTTCAGCCATGCCCTTGCTTTCTCTTCGTTTCCTCCCACGTTTGCATCCAAGCTTCGAAAAAGGCGCAAGAAGAGCAACGCAAGTTCCCCCTCCTTGCTGGTGGGATCAAGCTGACGTATGGACCCAAGTCTTGAGACCGAAGCCTCGCTGATCCCCAGGATCTTGGCGACCTCTCGGTTCTTCAACCCGAGCCGTTCGGCCGCCGAAAGCGTGGCTTTTGTGAGCACCGCCTCCGGTACTGGTGCTGTTCTCACCGCTTGTGTATTCATCACATGAAAGAATAACAGTTAATGCTTTCATGCGCAATAATGGTGCCTGGAGGCTTCGCTAGTTTGCTTTGAGCACCTTAACCGGATCAACCTTGGTTGCGCGCCACGCGGGTATGTAGCTGGATGCCGCCGCCACGGTAATCAGAATGACGGCCACCGCCAGCAACGTCGTGGGGTCTGAGGGCTCAATGCCGAAAAGGACACCTTGCACGACCCGTCCTCCCAGCGCCGCACCGGCCAGGCCCAAGAGAACGCCGCCGCCGGCGAATAACATTCCGCGTGTCACCAGTGTACCGATGATTGCGGGACCGGTGGCTCCGAGTGCCAGCCGAATGCCAATCTCTCGTGTTCGGGCTCTGGCGGCCTGCGCGGCGACACCGTACACACCTATTGCCGCCAGTCCCAGCGCAACCACGGCGAAAACGCTGAGCAAGGTCATGAGAAAACGGTCGGACGCGAGTGCTTCGGACGCAACCTCTTCCATTGTGCGAATCGAGACGATTGGAATGTCGGCGTTTAAGGTATGCAATGTGGATCGCACTTCCGGCATCACGCCCAGTGGTGGTACCGACGTCTTGATTGCGATTCGCACCGTCCGTGGCGGATCGCCGATCAGATGAGCTATCACCTCGGGCATTGGATCGGCGGTCACTGACAATCGTTCGTTGCCGACTACGCCAACGATTGGATGCCAATTGGATTGTTCGTCGGCAGACCGGTCGAATACGATTCTTCGCCCAACCGGGCTTTCATTCGGGAAATAGCGATCTGCAAACGCCCGGTTGACTACGACCGGAACAGCTTCGTCTTCCGACAGTTGTTTTTTGAATAGCGCTCCGGAAAGGAGTGGGACACCCATAGTCGTGAAGTAACCCGGAGTTGCCTCCCGGTGTCTGACCTCCACGCCAAACTGGTCGGTTGCCCAGTTGTCGATCGTGAAATCACTTGTCCATGCAAACCCCTGATACGGCAGACGCCTCACGCCGCCGGTTTGGACGACACCGGGAACGGTTTGCAATTGTTCTAGGAACTGAGCAACAAACTCTGCACGTTCTGTGTCTGTCCGATAGGTCCCAGCCGGCGGCGTGATCTCGAACGTGAGAACATTCGTGATGTCAACGCCGGAGTCCACCGTTCGAAGGGCTCTCAGGCTACGTACCATCAGACCCGCTCCAACCACCAGTAGGACGGCCAAACCAATTTCCAACGATACCAGTCCGTTCGCTGCGAGTAGACTATTGCGCCGGCTTCCGATCCGGGAACCGTCCGTGAGTTGATCTGCGACATTCAGTCGTGCGCTTCGCAACGCGGGCAACGCGCCAAATACGATTGCGCTAATCCCGGTCACGGCAACGGTGAATGACAGGAGACGCCAATCGAGTCTAAAAGATAGGCTGGGGAGTTCGGGTGGCCGCAGTGCGTTGATCCACTGCAAACCTGTAAACCCTATCGCCATGCCGATGAACGCGCCCAACACTGCGATAACGAAACTTTCGGTTAGGACTTGCCGAGTGATGCGGCTTCTACCTGCGCCAAGTGCCGATCGTACGGCAATCTCCTGGCGACGGGAGACCGCCCGTGTCATAAGGAGGTTGGCTACGTTGCCACAGGCTATCAGTTGAAGCACGCCAACTGCACCAAGTAGGAGCAGCAGTGTCAATCTCCGGTCGCCGGTAAGGAATCGGTGTAGTGGAGTGAGGCCCGCCTCCATGAACTCGTTCGTATTTGGGTACTCTTGTTGAAGTTGTCCCGCGATGCTGGCCAGTTCGGCTGCGGCTTGTTCGTGCGAAACACCGGTCCGCAATCGTGCAATAGGTCGCACGACATGTGCTTGACGAAACCAAACATGTGCGCGTCTTTGTTCGGTCCAAAGAAAAGGCACCCACAGTTCCGCATCGTTTATTCCGTAGCGGAACGACGGGCCCATGACGCCGATGACTTGAAACCCAACGGCGTCCAGGTGAATCGTCTTGCCGATGATGTCGGCATCGCCACCAAAGTAACGTTGCCACGCATCGTGACTTAACACGACCGTGGGTTCACTCGGCGCCCACGTCTCTTCGAACGTGAAGGTCCTCCCCAGCATGGGTGAGGCGCCGAGCACGGAAAATGTGTTCCCCGATACCTGGGACGCGATCACTTGTACCGGATCCGCCAAGCCGGTGAGTGCGGCACCGCTTGTGAATTCGCTTACGAACGCGACATCCTGAAATGCCGTTACACGTTCTCGCCAATCCAACACGTTGGCTGGAGCAGCGTGTTCCTGTTGCCAACCCCGTTCGTCGTTCGATTCCCAGAGCATAACAAGTCGATCGGGATCTGCAAAAGAAAGCGGTCGCAACATCACTTCGTTTACGGCAGAAAAAATTGCGGTTGTCGCGCCGATACCGAGGCCAAGCGTGATCAGGATCAACCCCATTTGCCCGGGAGTGCGTACGAACGCACGAAATGCGTAGCGAATGTCTTGCATGAGTGTGGTCATGATCGTTTTTCCGGCGTGGTCTTTTTGGAAGGATGGGAGCGTCTTTCTTCGTGGTCCGGCGGTGCCGTTGGCGAGACTTCGCACCGTTTGTGACCAGTACCAGTGTCTCGCCTGCCGTCGAGAAAGTTGCAGAGTCACATAGCGTCTGAACTCCTCGTCGAGATCGCCCGTCACGAATTCCCGGATATGTGACGGCAGAAACGAACGAAGCAACCATCGAGCGAGGCGTGGGGGATGTTGTTCAGGCATCGATTTTTGTGTCAGGCTGACGGGCGCGAGCCGCCAAACCGGCAAGCTGTGGTACCAGACCCTTGGCCATGCTTTGGATGTTGGTGTATGCGCGGTAAAGTGCCGCCGCTCCCTCCGGTTCGACGTCGTAATATTTCCGCCGTTGACCAGATCGTTCGGGCGCTGACTCACCGAGCCGGGAGGTGACGAATCCACGGCTTTCTAAACGACCTAACGCGGTATAGATGGCCCCCGCCGACACGTTCCGACCGGTCTGGTCTTCGATGGCCCGCCGGATTTGGACCCCGTACGCATCCGTTTTGAGACCGAGTACGGCGAGCATGATGAGTTGTTCGAATTCGCCAAGAGCGGTGGCCATAGAGTCCTTTGAGGATGACTACAGTGTAGTAGTATGGATGCCTACACCGTAGCTGTCAAGGACGATTTCAAAAGCGGCGGCCTGACGGCCTGTGAATCGAGTTCATCGTGTTGTAACCCGGGCGTTACCGTCGGGCAACGTTTTGTTGTCCCCTCATCACTTTTTCATCGAACTGTCATCGGTGAAATGTCAAAGCACCACTTTTGGTGACCTGGTTCAGGGTACTGTGGAGTGACCCAAAGTTGGAGTGGCTCTCATGCTCGAGGAACTTGTCGCATCGCGGAGAAAAACGTTTAATCGTCCCCTCATGTCGACGACACTGGGTTCGGCGACCATTCACGGTGCGTTGCTTGCCGCGGCGATTTGGCTCCCCGGCAATCCGTCGGCGGACACCGTGCCTGTTGTAGAGACTGATACGACGATGATCTATGTGCCACGGCCACGACCAGAAACGCCGCAACGACAACCGGATGATATGGTCGCGCCAGTTGCTCCCGTACTTCGTCGGCCTCCCGTACTACATCATCCTATCGTGGTGCCGACCGAGATTCCGCCGATTAATCTTTCAGACCCGTTTGACGTTGACGAGTTCAAGCGTTTTGCAGCCCGCGCCGTGTCTAACGTTGTTGGCGTTGGAGCGGGTGGGAATGACGGCGAGCCGTCGTCTGGGGTATTTCGAATGTTGGATCTCGACGTTCCACCCGAACGACTCAGTGGCCCGCGTGCGCGATACCCGGAGATGTTGCGTCGCATTGCGGTTTCTGGCCGAGTCGAGGTGCAGTTTGTGATCGACACGACGGGCGCTGTGGAGGCAAGCTCGGTGCAAATTCTTTCATCGACCCATTCGGCGTTTGAAGCTCCCGCGCTGACCGCAGTGTTAGGCGCTGTGTATCGTCCGGGCGAGGTCAATGGAGTACGTGTTAGGGTGCTAGTTCGACAGGTCGTGGCATTTTCCATGAGATGAGTCCGTTCTTCTGCCACAGAGCAGGAGAAGCTCAACATCCAACACTCACCATTCAACACTCAACTTTCAGCATCAACGCGCAACTTTCATCAGTGCAGCAGTTTCGGTTGGGCGTTACGTGTTGAATATTGATGCTGAGCGTTGATTGGTGAGTGTTGAGCGTAGAGTATTGCGCTTGCCCACCGAGGTAACGCAATCCAGGTGACATGCGTATTGTTGTTGTAGTGTTTCGGCCCCTTTACCAAAGGTTCTGGTTCATCATGAAACGATTTGGCGTAACCCTGGTGGCGCTCACGGCGCTCGCCATTCCTTTAGTCGGACAACAATTTGGTGGGTCGGTCGCCGTTGCGGGCGATCAGATCTTTATCGGCGAAGCTTCGAATCAGACGTTACCCGGCATCGTTTACGTGTTTGAGAACGAAAACGGCACCTGGACCGAGGCGGATCGTTTGATAGTGGGGGACATGGTTGGCCCGCCAGATGGGTTTGGCCGCTCGATGACGTTCGATGGGGCTACGCTGGTTGTGGGTTCACCGAGTCCGGCAGCGCCTGGGGTCGTGTACGCATTTCGAAGAGACGCTTCAGGTGGCTGGACAAACGTCGGCCAGATAACGGCCAATGACGGGTCCGATGGTGACGGGTTCGGAGCAGCGTTGGCATTGAAGGAAGACGTCGCCGTGATTTCGTCGCCCGGCCAAAACGACGCAACCGGCGCGGTGTACGTTTTTCACCGAGCAAACGACGGCAGATGGTCGCAACACTCGAAGCTCCTGAGCGCCAGTCCGGCGTCGGGGCAAAGGTTTGGCTCAACCATAGCGTTGCACGATGGGCTCCTGCTCGTGGGATCCCCCGACAGGCGGGGTACTCCGGGTGGTGTTCAGGTATTTCGGTTCGACGCTGCCGCGGATACTTGGAATGCTCGAGGAAATCTCGAAGCGGCCGATCTTGGCGAGCGAAGTGGGTTTGGCGCCGCGCTGAGTTTCGTGGGTGATCGCGCGCTGGTGGGTGCTCCGGGTTACGGGCAGCGTGTTGGTTCCGTCTTTGTCTTTCGATACGATGCAGACTCAGACGGTTTGGTCGAGGAGACTCGCTTAGCACCGTTTGATTCTCGCCGGAACACGTCGTTCGGATCTTCTATTGCGCATGACCAAAACACCGTGTGGATTGGCGCGCCCGGTGATGGTGGTACAGGAGCGGTTCACGTCTTCACACGAGATGATGCCGGTAACTGGACGAGTGCGACAAAATTGGCCAGCGGTACCTTGGAAGATCGCGCATCCTTTGGTAGCAGTGGTATGGTAGGCGGAGACCTGGCCATCATCGGTGCAACTGGCATTGACTCCCGCGCGGGAGCTGCTGTCGTCTTTGAACGCGGCGCGTCGGGCGAATGGATGGAACGCAACACGGTCCTGAATGACGCCCGAAGTTATCCTGCAATGACGGGTGGGGAAGTGGAGTGCGCGGGGGACCGCATTGCTGGGTTCGAGTGCAGTCAGGTCAATGTGATGTCGTTCCTGCCGATCAATGAAATTGGCGGCGGACGTGGGGTCCGTGTCAACGATATTTGGGGTTGGACAGATCCGGAAACGGGTACCGAATACGCAATTATCGGACGCACGGATGGAACGTCGTTTGTCGAGATGAGTAATCCTTCCAACCCGGTCTACTTGGGGAATCTCCCCAAAACCGAGGGCTCGCGCAGCAGCATTTGGCGCGATATGAAGGTCTATCGTGATCACGCGTACATCGTTGCGGACGGTGCAAATGAACACGGTGTTCAGGTGTTCGACCTCCGTCAACTACGGTCTGTGCGCAATCCGCCGGTGGCTTTTGAACCCACCTACACGTACGACGGAATTCACAGTGCGCACAACATCGTGATCAATGAGCAAACTGGATTTGCTTATGCGGTGGGCACCAGCGGTGGCGGTGAGACGTGCGGTGGTGGCCTGCACATGCTGAATCTTGATGATCCGGGTCGGCCAACCTTCGCGGGGTGTTTTGCAGATGTGACTACGGGAAGACGGCAAACGGGCTATTCTCACGACGCACAGTGTGTGGAGTATCATGGCCCCGATACAGAGCATCAAGGAAAAGAGATTTGCCTTGGCTCCAACGAAACAGCCCTGAGTGTCGCCGACGTTACCGATAAGGCAAACCCCATTGCGCTTGCCGCAGTTTCTTATCCCAACGTTGCGTATGCGCACCAAGGATGGCTGACTGAAGACCATCGCTATTTCTATATGAATGATGAAGGGGATGAGCCGCAGGGATTGGTCGCCGGTACTCGTACGTTGGTATGGGATGTGACGGACCTGGACGATCCGATTCTTGTCAAAGAACACATTGCTTCGACAACGTCAACGGACCACAATCTTTATATTCGCGGCAATTTGATGTATCAGTCGAACTACGATGCCGGTTTGCGTGTGTTGGACGTTTCGGATCCCGAAAATCCCGTCGAGATTGGGTTCTTCGATACAACGCCGTATGGCGGCGGTGGCTCGTGGAGTAACTTCCCCTTCTTTGACAGCGGTTTGGTAATTGCTACCGGTATGGGCGAAGGGCTCTTCGTGCTCAGAGCCACGGGCCGTCCGGTGATGGTACCGTAGCAACAAGTAGATTCACGTGGTGACAACGGCCGCAGGATCGTTATGGTCTGCGGCCGTTTATGTTTTTCGGCCCGCTCCTTTCCTTAATCATCAGAGTTGCGTCCGTTAACCCGATGGTTGGGGGCGTTTCGTATCCAAAACCGACCCGAGCCAGATGCCGACCATCGCTGCGGTACCGGTCGTCAACATCATGACAGTAGTTGTTTCGACGATCGGGAGACGCGCGCTAGCAACGATCAAAGTCGTCACGACAATCGCGGCCAGTAAAAGGCGAGTCCGGAGGCGCGAAACAATGAATCCGGCCATTGCACCGGTTGCCAGCCAGGAAGCGTGTATTGCGGGGGTGAGTACGGCGATTGTCGGTATGTACTCTGGAAGGGGTCCGCTAAGCGCGATGTGGGCTGATCCAATTAACAACAACGCGGCCGGTGGACAGACTAACAAGCACGCAACGATTGCCGTTATTGATTCCGGCCGACGAAAACTGTCCAGGTAATATGCGCATACGATTGAACTGGTTTCGGCAAGCCACCACCGCATGTTGGACGAATCACCGCGTCGCCTTGCGTCTTCCTCGAGGTCACCGAGAATTGATTCGCGTTGTGATTCAGGGAGAGTCCAACTGGCGATCTTGTGACCGAACCCAAAAGTGGTTGTGTCAGTCATGTCATCGCGCAAAGTTCAGACTGCTCAAACCCGCACACATCTCGCTTACGTCTTGAAGAGATTTTTGCAACGCCTTCACACCGGTTGGACGGATGGCAAACATGCGCTTCGCCTTGCCGCCGCGTGCTGGTGTGGGAGACCCAAGCTCGGAACTGAGGTAGCCCTTTCGCTCCAAGCGCTCAAGGGTGACATAGACGGTACCTCGTGATAGAGACCGCCCTATTCGCTTTTCCACTTCGTCACGTACGGAGACTGCGTACGCATCCTGTCGTAGACGAATGACTGCAATCAAAAGGAGCTGCTCCAGCTCTCCTAAACCGTCTGCGCTCTTCACGTGTTCGGAAGGATCTGCCGACTTGCGACTGATTTTGCGGATAGCACGCCGGCGCTGGGAAGCAAAAGTGGCGTCAGCACCATCATCCAAATTGGATGCGGAAACGCGACAAAGTTCATGACCGCCGCCGCCACAAAGAAAAGTCCCGCCGTCACGCCGATTCCGACGAATCGACGTCTTGCCAGTGCGGCGGCCGTCGCGCCCGCAACGGCCGAACCAACAATCCATGCGAAAAGAACGGAAGCATAGTTTGCGAACGAGATCGTCGAAGGTTCGTTGGGATCCCCGCCTCCAAACGCCAAGTGTCCGGCTGCCTCGACGACCATGACGGTCAGACCTCCTGCCAAAATGCTGATGATCACGGCAAACGGAATCGAGCGTGTAAAATTCGGTTTGGAAGATGTCACGGCCTCAAGCTCCTACAGTAGTTAATGACTATTATGTCGCCTAAATGACCAAATCGCAACCCGGAGTTTAGAGCAGGAAGCGATTCACGTCATCTGGATCGGGGGTCGGACATGTGGCATATCGGCGCGAGAATCGGTGGCGGCGTTTGGCAAAGGCGTCGTAACACCGATCCCGAAGACGCCGGGGCACGATTCGCATCAGGTGGGCGATTCTCCAAACCCCGCCAAGGTATGAGGCAATTTCGAGGATTGCCTCCGAGCGAATCGCGTGACGCTCGCCTTCTCCATCGTTCACAACCAAAACGATGGAATCCACCTCGCGAATTGACGGGTACCGTTTGAAGACATCATTGGCATACGTGCCCTGAAGCGCGCCAAATCTCATTGTCCGAATCTTATCGCGTCTGAGAATGAACCGCACTGTTCCGTTGCAGACGCCACAGAGGCCGTCGTAAAGCAGCACGGGTGGAGTCATCGCCATGCGTACAATATAAGGAATAGGAGACTTAGATCCGCCAACTTGGCGGCGCCTTTACGCAGGGCCGTTTCATGGCGGGAAGATCTCTCATCTCCGAACGCTTGTCCGAACACTTTTTGGGCCGTTTCACGGGCCGTTTCGCGCACGCGAACGTAACTTAGCGAGATGCTCGGTCCGCTCGATGACTAACCAACGCATTCGTTTACGAATTGGCCGCTTACAGGTCATTCTGCGAGAGAATCAGCTCAGCCAAAATCACTGGGCTATCAAGCTCGGCCTTTCTCGCGGACATTGGTCGGACATCGTCAACGGCAAGCATCCCTACCCATCGCCAAAGACTCGCGAGCGATTGCTCGAGGTCCTTGGTATCCCGTTCGAACAGCTTTTTGTCGTGGAGGATGGACGAACGGACAGTGAAGCGGCCTTCAAGTCGGCGCTTCGGGATCGCTATCTCGTTGATCGGGAAGTCGGACAGGGTGGCATGGGGACCGTCTTCTTGGCGAGGGACATTCGGCACGGTCGTTCTGTAGCTATCAAGATGGTATCGGCTGAAGCGGTGGCGGGAATCGGCGCAAAGCAGTTTCTCAAAGAGATCAGAACCACTGCGCGACTGCAGCATCACAACGTTTTGCCACTCTATGACTCTGGCGTGGCGGCTGATTCGCCGTTTTACGTGATGCCCTACATCAAGGGCGGGTCGCTTCGGGATCTCCTCAGCGCAAGGGGCCGTCTGAACCTCGATGAGACCTTGACGCTAGTAGATGGCATTGCCCAGGCCCTCTCTCACGCGCACGAATCACAAATCCTGCATTGCGACATCAAACCTGAGAACGTGCTGCTTTCCGGGTCGCATCCGTTCGTAGCCGATTTTGGTATTTCTCGCGCAATTCACGCCGAGGTTCTTGAATGGGGTATCAGAACCGATATTGACTCGTCCGCGGGAACGCCCGCCTACGTTAGTCCCGAACAGGCAAGCGGCGAGCAGAATCTCGATGGACGATCGGATGTTTACAGTCTTGCATGCATGATGTTTGAGATGCTCTCCGGTCGACCTCCCTTCAAAGGCGTCAAGACCATGGAGGTGGTGGCACAACGGTTCACCACCGAAGTTCCCGACGTGCGGCGTCTTGCGCCTAACATTCCGCATGCAGTGGCTGACGAGTTGCGCCGTGCCATGTCCCTTAACCCACAACGGCGTCCAAAATCTGTCGCGACTTTCGTTGCCGATATCCGACGCGCTCAACGTTCGGGTTGGAACCCCACCGGATTCGTTGCCCGCTCGTTATCGAAAACGTGGAGTGGCTTTCGTGGCGTCGGGCGATTATTTGGAATGGCCCCGGGAGGTTTGACCATGGAGTCGATCATCACCGACCTGAAATTCTCGCTCAGGTCTTTCAAGCGTCGACCTAGTTTTGCGGTGACGGCCGTCCTGACTGTAGCGTTAGGCATAGGTGCCTTCACAGCGATGTTCAGCATCGTAAACGCCGTTCTCCTTCGACCGCTTGAATACCCTGATGCCAAAAGCGTTGTTTCGATCTACCCGTCATACCCGGAGTTAATGGGCCATCCGACATTGGGGCCGCTTGCAGAGCGAGGGACTTTCTCTTGGCCCGAGATCTTCGCACTTCGGGAACAACAAACCTCCTTCGTTGCAGTGGCCGCCTATCGTGCGAGGGGTGGCATCCTGTCGGGCGAAGGACGCCCTGAACGTGTTTCCATGGCGGAGGCGACTTTTGAGTTATTTCAGATCCTGGGCGTGACTCCGCTCTTGGGTCGGGTGTTCGGTCCCGACGACGATCCTCGTGTTCGGCCCGTTGCTCTTCTCACCGCGGGTTTTTGGCGCGAGCGGTTTGCGTCGGATTCGGTGATCATCGGAAAGACAGTGTTAATCAACGACCAGGCCATCGAAATCGTCGGGGTGCTTCCGGACAATTTTCGTGTCGGCACGTTACGGGCACGAATTTGGATACCGAGAAACGGATCGCCCGTTGATCCCGGCATTGGGAATCACAACATCACCGGCGCTATCGGACGTTTGTCCGCTGGCGCGAGCCTGGATCAGGCTAGCGACGAGGTGGGGAGAATTCTCCGTGTTGCGGTTCCACCCGAGCATGCCACCCACGGTGGATCCGTTTTTATGCGACTTGAGGATGAGACGCGGAACTCACGAACTCCACTGCTGGCGCTGATCGGCGGCTCGTTCCTGCTTCTAGCCGTTGGGTGTGGAAACGTCGCGGCCATTCTTCTTGGCGCCGGCATCGCGCGTGAGCAAGAACTTGCGGTGCGTGGCGCTCTGGGCGCTGGCAGAGGTCGGATTATTAGACAGCTCCTAACGGAGAGTGTCTTGCTCTCCGTATTGGGTGGCATTGCCGGCGTTGCAATGTCCGTATTTGTCATGCGATCACTGTTGAGCATTGCACCGCGCGGCCTCCCACGGATAGAGACTGCCAACATCGATGTCAGAGTCATGATTTTCGGTTTGGTGGTAGCAACCCTCGCCGGCATCATGTTCGGTTTGGTGCCTGCCGTGGGCCTTTCCAAAACGGATCTTGGCAGGGTTGTATCTTCGAGTCGTGGTCACTCGGGAGCCAAGACCAGAGTTCACGCTGCCGTTGTTGTTGGTGAGTTGGCGTTAGCCACGGTGCTGATGATCTCCGGCGCCCTGTTGACTCGGAGTTTGTTTGCGCTGAATCGGGTTGATCCTGGTTTCGACAGCGATGAGTTGCTGGCCATGTCCGTCGCGGTCCCTTTCCAACGGTTTCGAGCTGACGACACTGGTGATCGGCTCAACTCATACTTTCAGGTGTTAGTAGACGAGATCCGTTCCGAACCCACCGTTGTGGATGTCGCAATCACTTCCAACACTCCGCTTACCGGTGATCGTGGAAACAACACGCTTCTTCCGGAAGGCTGGCCAGACGGACCGGATACCGGAATTCTCGCCGAGCGACGTTATGTGTCACTGAATTATCTGGAAGTTATTCGCGCGCCGATCGTAGAGGGTCGTGGATTCAATGCCAGCGACCTCCCCAAAGGCCGAAGAACGATCGTCGTCACGCGGGCTCTTGCAGATCAGGCGTGGCCCGATGAATCGCCGCTTGGAAAACGTATTCGCCACTCTGATAGTGAACTCTACACCGTGGTTGGTATCGTAGGTGCGGTTCGCGATGAATGGCTTGACCTTCCCACCACGTTGGCGTTCTACATCCCGTACGCGCAGGTAGGAAGCGCGGTCGGCGGTCTCATTATTCGCACGGTTGGCGATCCCGCTGAGAGTATCAATGCGATCCGCGAACGTGTGTGGTCGGTGTATCCGGACATTCCGATAACGCGAGTCACTCCGGTGTCCCAACTGATGGGTGACTCAATTCTCAAGAGCGTTATCGCGCGCGGTTAATGATGGCGTTTGCGGTTTTGGCCGCGATATTCACGACGATTGGCATCTATGGTGTAACGTCCCGATCCGTTGGTCAGCGTAGTCGCGAGATCGCTATCCGCATGGCTCTTGGAGCTGAACAGGCGTCTGTACTCGCAATGGTGTTGCGTCAGGGATTAACCATTGCCGCCATCGGTGGTGTTTTGGGAATTCTCCTGTCGTTTTTGGTTACTCGTTCGTTTAAGGAACTGCTTTACGAAGTCACGGTGTTCGACCCAATAACGCTCGCTGGGATTGTTCTTTTTGTGGGTGTGGTTTCTTTGATCGCGAGCTTGCCACCGGCCAGACGCGCTACGAAGACCGATCCGATGGCGGCGATGCGAATGGAGTAGTTGCCACGACCCCATCACCTTGATGCATGCTTCGCTGTCTCGTGGTGTCCCACGTCATGGCATGTCGCGTGCTTGCGACACTGCAACGCGGAATCCCAACCCAGCACCGAACCCAACTCAAATGACCTACGAAGTCGCCGCGGACGGGGTCTTTGAGTCGGCTGATGTTCGGGCCCGTGGCCCCGACGTATCCGCCCGTTGGCCTACAATTGGCGAGTTTTCGTGATGGCGTTTCGAGCAGAGTGACTGGCCCGATTTGACCGGCATAGAGCTTGCCTTTGACCCGCGTTACCTCCTGTATCAATGTTGTTGGCTGTTCCAATGACTTCTTGCGCCGCATGGCGGCAAAAATATGACCATACCCGTTCGACCCTTGTTGGTGTTGATGGCTGTGCCGGTTCTTGCTACGTGTGGCGGAGATCCGGTTGGCACTGGTGCCACTATCTCTTCGATCGCTGTGAGCCCAGCCGCGCCTTTGTTGACGGCATTGGGCTTCACTCGACAGTTCGTTGCCTCGGCAAGGGATGCGTCCGGCCAAGTACTGAGCGGAATAACATTTAGCTGGTCCTCGTCCGAAACGGGGGTGGCTTCGGTGGAGTCGTCCGGGGTGGCCACCGCGGGTGGTAATGGGACAACAACCATCACGGCGGCGGCCGGGGGGGTGTCAGGCACGGCATCGCTGACTGTCAGCCAGGCGGTCGATGTGGTTACGGTTGCGGCTGCGGAGAGCACAATGACGGCGCTGGATCAGACGGCCGTCATAACGGTCACCGTGGTCGATGCTGGCGGGGCGGCCGTTATGGGCGCCGAGGTTTTGTGGTCCAGTTCGGATCCCGCGGTCGTTGCGGTCGATTCAAACGGGACCGTCACCGCTGTTGCCAATGGGACCGCCACGATCACGGCAAGTGCAGGCGGAACCGATGGTTCGGTCGATATCACGGTCGATCAGGTCGCCAGTCAAATGGCCATAACACAACAGCCCGCCGTTACGGTTCTGAGCGGTGTTGTTTTCCCGCAACAGCCCGTCATACAAGTTCGAGACGCCAACGGCAATAACGTTGCAGAGGCAGGCATTGTCGTGACTGTGGGGATTGGCACCGGGGGTGGCTCGCTCATTGGAGTAACGAGTCTGCCCACAGACGGTGCCGGGACGGTGACCTTTACCGATCTCGCCATAGTGGGCGCCTCGGGTGCTCGGGTTCTCTTGTTTTCTTCTCCGTCGGTGACAAGTGTCAATTCATCGAACGTCAACTTAGCCTCGGGTTTGGCCGACCCGTCTCAATCAACGGCAGCGGTGCCGGTGAGCACTGTGGCTGGGTTCTCGACGACTATCACGGTACAAACTCGCGATGCCAACGGAGGTGCTTTGACCGTTGGCGGCGAAGTCGTTGCCGTCGCTATCACGGGTGCGAATCCGTCCATGCCCGTTATGAGTGACAACGGGAACGGCATCTACACCGCTGCCTATATCCCAATGGCCATTGGTACTGACGTGTTCTCAGTGACACTAAATGGCCAAGTCATTGCGAACTCGCCCGTTACAACAATCGTTGGTCCAGGGGCACTCGACCCAACGACAAGCAGCGCCGAGCTGCCTGGTGGTTCGATTGGTGTGCAAACCACGATATTGATTCAGAGTCGTGACGCGTTTGGCAACCAATTGGTCATTGGTGGCGCCACGGTGAGTGCAATCGTGACCGGTGCGAACTCGGACACGGCAACGGTCGCTGACAATGCCAACGGTACGTATTCGGCATCATACACGCCGACCGCGGCTGGCACGGACAACATTGCAATCACGCTCAACGGGAGTGCCCTGGGAGGTAGCCCGTTTACCAACATTATCACCGGCGACCCCGACCCGACACGCAGTACTGCCGCGGTGCCGACAACCGGAACCGCGGGATCACCAACGACGATTGTCGTCACGGCGCGCGATGTTAACGGAAACGCGCTGACTATTGGCGGAGCCACGGTCGTCATCAACGTAGGTGGAACCAACTCGTCGCTGCCAACCGTAGTCGACAACGCCAACGGTACGTACACCGCCAACTACACTCCAACAGCGACGGGCACCGACAACGTTGCCGTTACGTTAAATGGCGGAACGATAGTCGGCAGCCCATTTGTTTCCGCCGTTGGTGCCGGCGCAGCAGTTGCCGCCCAGACCACCGCTCAAGTACCGGCAGCCGGTGCCGTGGGTGCGGTCTCCTCGATGGTTGTAACAGCGCGCGATGAGTTTGGGAACGCGTTGACTTCGGGTGGTTCTGTTGTTGCCGTATCCGTTACCGGCGCCAACGCGGGAGCCCTTTCGGTCACCGACAACGGTAACGGGACTTATTCGGCCAACTACACGCCCGCAACCACCGGCACCGATAACATCGCCATTACGCTGGACGGTGGCGCCATCATTGGAAGTCCGTTCGTCAGCGTTTTGGGCGCGGGTGCGGCAGACGCTGCGCAAAGCACGGCGTCAGTTCCGGCCGCCGTGAATGCCGGCACGACAAACACCGTCACAGTCACAAGCAGGGATCCCGCCGGAAATGATTTGACAAGTGGCGGCGAGATCGTGCTCATATCGGTTGCGGGAGCCAACCCGGTTGCCCTCACGGTTACCGACAATGGAGACGGTACTTATTCCGCGACCTACGCACCGACGGTGCTCGGACCTGACACAATTACGGTGACACTCAACGGGATGCCGGTGGGTAACTCACCGCTCCTGACTACGGTGGCTCCAGGTCCGCTCGACCCGGCCAACAGTACGGCTGTCGTACCGAACGGTACGGTTGCGCAGGTCACATCGATTTCGGTCCAAGCAAGAGATCAGTTCAACAATCCGGTCCCGACCGGCGGGTCTGCGGTGGTTGTAGCCGTGACCGGTGCCAATCCGGGTTCGTTATCCGTGACGGATAACGGAGACGGAACGTATGTGGCCAGCTATACCCCGACCACCGCCGGAACAGACGCCGTGGCCATCACCGTGGACGGCACAAACATCAATGGATCTCCGTACACGAGTACGGTCAGTTCCGGTACGGTCGATCCTGCAGCGACGACGGCAACGCTGCCTGCGGCCGTCATCGCTGGAGAGTTGGCTCCGATCGTTGTGACCGCGCGCGATGCCGCAGGAAATCCGCTGACAATCGGTGGTGCTGCCGTGGCCGTAGCGGTTACGGGTTCCAATCCGGTGTCGCCGTTGGTCACTGATGTTGGAGACGGGACCTATACCACCTCGTACGTCCCGGTGGTAGCGGGTTCCGACGTCGTCACCATCACGATAAACGGTG
>JAZDDD010000606.1:0-5315 GCA_036679545.1 Gemmatimonadota bacterium
GATCGTGGCTCCAAGGTCGCAGCCGGATCTGTTTAACGGGGACCTCCTCGTCACCCGCCTTCGGCAACTTGGCCTGAGCGGTGTGCGTGGGGTCGAGCCGCACGAAAACGGGTCGGTCATGGTGAGCGTGACACCGCGGGGCGTTTTGCGTGTCCACCGCGGATATGCATACGCACCGGATACCGTGTTGCGGGCCATCGTGGAGTTCGTACGTCCCCATGTTAGGCGGCAACGCCGTCTGCGTTTGGAGCGCGGCATTTTGGATTTTCCAGCGCATTCGTTTGTGCCGCCGCGGAAGCCACGCAAACGCCGACGTGCTACGAGGCAGGAGGATCGACCGATGCTCCAAGCGTTGGCGCAACGACACGAACAGTTCAACGTGAAGTTTTTTGGCGGCTCGCTGAGCAAGGTACCGTTTCGCATCTCACGGCGAATGGAACGCCGTCTGGGCGACGTGTTACTGAGCGCGGACGGCAAACGTCCAATTGAGATTGGCATCAGTCATGACCATCTCGTACGAGATGGCTGGCGCGAAGTTGAACACACCTTGCTTCACGAACGACCGGTGGATCATGGGGCGGAGTTCCGCCGCAAGGCTCGTGAGATTGGAGTTGAACCGCGGGCGGTTCGAGATGTCGAGCGTGCCCGCAACGAAAGGAAGCAGGAATACACGTAATGGCTAGTACTGGAATCGATTTTTATGATCTCGACAGTTCGCTGTCAGAAGAAGAGCGTGCCATCCGCGATACGGTGAGACGCTGGGTGGATGACCACGTTTTGCCAATCATCGGTGAACATTTTATTGACGGGAAGTTCCCGATGCAGCTCGTTCCGCAAATGGCCGAGTTGGGATTCTTTGGTGCAAATTTACCGGAAGAATACGGGTGTGCCGGGCTCAACAACGTGTCCTATGGCCTCATCATGCAGGAACTCGAACGTGGCGATAGCGGTGTTCGATCTTTTGCCTCGGTGCAAGGTGCGCTCGTCATGTACCCCATCTTTGCGTTTGGCAGCGAGGAACAAAAAAAATACTGGCTTCCCAAGATGGCCAGCGGCGACGTAATCGGCTGTTTTGGGTTGACGGAACCGGACTATGGATCAAACCCTGCGGGGCTGATAACGACGGCGCGGGAGGTGGATGGCGGGTGGACTTTGAATGGCGCAAAGATGTGGATCACGAATGGGTCCACGGCGCACGTCGCCATAATTTGGGCGAAAATTGGGGATCTCGACGACCCGTCGTCTATCCGCGGCTTCCTGGTACCAACCGATGCCAGCGGTTTTTCCGCCAAGGATCAAAAAGGAAAGATTTCGCTACGAGCAAGCGATACGAGCGAGTTGGTGTTACAAGACGTTCATGTGCCCGCCGACGCCATCTTGCCCGCCAGTGACGGATTAAAATCTCCGTTGATGTGCCTCACGCAGGCACGCTATGGCATTGCCTGGGGAGGTGTCGGTGCCGCCATGGCGTGTTTCGAAGAAGCGGCGAGTTACGCCAAGAACCGTGTCATGTTCAATAAGCCCATCGGTGCCTTTCAAATCCAACAGCTACGTCTCGCGGAAATGCTGACCGAGATCACGAAGGCCCAACTCCTCGCTCTCCAGCTGGGACGTTTGAAGGACAAGGGAACGATGACACCACAGCAGGTTTCCTTGGCTAAGCGAAATAACGTAAGCATTGCTACCGACATAGCCCGCGAAGCTCGCCGCTTACTGGGCGCCAACGGCATTCTCGCCGAGTACCACGCCATGCGTCATATGGCCAACCTCGAGAGTGTTTACACATACGAAGGAACACACGACATTCATACATTGGTACTTGGGCAAGCGGTCACGGGGATTGGTGCGTTTGACTAGGTGATCAAACCATTGACTAGGTGATCAGCGACACACGTTGGCAAGCGACCGGTACGTTATCCTACCACGTTCAGAGTAATTGGCTCGTGTGTTCTTTGGGAGGAGCTAGATGGTGGAGCTGCACCACGTTTTACGATGGTCCGCTGCAGGTTTCGTGATGTTGGCAGCGGGATGTACCGGAGACCCAGTTATTCCGGAGCCGCCTCCAGGTGACCTCAACGTCACGCTCACCCTTGAGACCGTTGCGTCGGGTTTGGACAATCCCTTGGATCTGACCACGCCAGCCGGAGATACACGCTTATTCGTCGCCAACCAAAACGGCGTCGTTAATGTCATCAACGGTGGTCAAGTACTTGGCACGCCGTATCTCAACCTATCGGGTGACGTATCTACGGGTGGCGAGCAGGGGTTGTTGGGCATCGCGTTCCATCCAAATTACGCGGCAAACGGTTTCTTCTATGCGAGCTACACGGACAACAACGGAGATTCGCGTATCGACAGGTTTACCGTCTCCGCGGACCCCAACGTCGCAGGTGTAAATACACGGCTGAACATCATCACCATCCCGCAACCGAACACGAACCACAACGGAGGCCAAATTGCGTTCGGAAGTGACGGGATGCTGTACTACTCGGTCGGTGATGGCGGTGGCAGCAATGACCCAGACAATTCCGGCCAGGATCTCACAACACTCCTGGGCGCTATGTTGCGACTCGATGTGGATGGTGGCACACCGTACGCTATTCCTTCGGACAATCCGTTTGCTGGGTCCCCCACCGCGCGGGAAGAAATTTGGGCACAGGGCCTGAGAAACCCATGGCGGTTCTCGTTCGATCGAACATCGGGGAACATTTACATTGGCGATGTTGGACAGAATGCGCTCGAAGAAGTGAATGTCGAGTCCGCAACCGCTGCCGGTTTGAACTACGGATGGAATGTGATGGAAGGTACGCGTTGTCGTCCTGGCGGGAATCAAAATTGTGACCAAACGGGTCTAACTCTTCCGGCCATTGAGTACCCTAACCCATCTCAGGGCTGTGCCGTGACCGGTGGTTACGTCTACCGGGGGTCTGCAATTCCTGAGATCGTCGGCCACTACTTTTATTCGGATTTTTGTGGAGGCTGGCTTCGAAGCTTCCGTTACGAAAACGGCTCGGTTTCCGACGAGACCGAATGGTCGGTTGGGCAATTCGGTAACCCGAGATCTTTTGGTGAAGACGCAGACGGAGAGCTGTACATTCTGTCGGGTTCGGCAGTACGCCGAATTGTGCCCGTCACGAATTGACTTGGCAAATCACAATCAGTGGTCGATGGCACCTGGTAGGGTAGGTCCGCGGTAATCCCGCCTAGCACGCGGTGGCGCGGAAGTACCACAGACACACACAACAGAAGCGCGGCACAGCGCGGAGCGGGATCACCGAGGACCTGCCCCGGACCAAAAGGGGTCATCGACCCTTGTTGGCCGTTGGATTATCAGCTTTATCTTCCGCCGTTTGTTTCTCGTCGTCCGCCGTATTTGTTGCCCCAACTTCTCAAGCTCCTGGCTCAAAACAACTCCGGGCGGGGTCACCTCGTATCCGGTTTCATCGTTATGTTACGACGATCTTTTTCCTCATCGCGGAGCTTTCATGATTGAGATAACCACGGCAAAAAACGGCCCGCTGTTGGTAAAAGGGACTGATGTGAGAGTAATGGACGCCGACGGGAATCGCATTCAAATCGAGAAGGCGACGTTTGCGCTATGTCGGTGTGGTAAGTCGAACAACAAGCCTTTTTGTGACGGTTCCCACAAGGACGCCGGTTTTGAGGGCTGATTCGTTCGCAGGCGACGTTGCTTGGTGATTACCCGCTGACTACCTTGCGCAGGCGCTTTTGGTGCAAAGCGTGAACTCGTAACAACTTGTAGAATATGGAGTTACAGTGAAGATAGCTGTGTGCGTGAAGCGTGTGCCTGATACCGAGGCCCGGGTCCGCGTGGGGGTGGATGGAAAATCCCCTGATGAGGAAGGCGTCCGCTTTGTCATCAATCCATACGATGAGTTCGCCGTAGAAGAAGCCTTGAAGCTGAAAGAAAACTTTGGATCCGGCGAAGTTGTGGTGATCGCCATGGGATCCGCCTCGTCGCAGGAGACGATCCGCCATGCATTGGCCATGGGCGCCGACCGCGGCGTGCTACTCGAAACAGATTCGCTTGGTGTTGACCCGGTAAGTGCCGGAAAAGTCCTCGTGACCGAGCTGCAAGATGGTGGTTTCGACTTGATCCTGTTCGGCAAGATGGCCATCGATGACTACAATCATGCGGTGGGACCAATAGTCGCAGAGCTAATGGACCTACCGTGTGTGAGCGCACTTGCGCATCTGGAGATCAAGGATGGTAAGGGGGTAGCGGAGCGGGAAGTGGAAGGCGGTGTTGAGGTGGTCGAGTTCGCCTTACCGGCGGTGCTTACTGCCGATAAGGGATTGAATGAGCCTAGGTATCCCGCGTTGCGCGGCATCATGTTGGCGAAGAAAAAGCCGTTCGAAGTGAAACCCGTTGAACTGAGCAGTACCGGGATGACCGTAACGGCAATGGCGCTCCCGCCAGCACGTCCCGAGGGTCGTATCGTTGGCGAGGGTGCTGACGCTGTTCCGGCTTTAATAGCTGCGTTACGAACCGAAGCGAAGGTGCTGTGATGGGTGGAGTGTTAGCAGTACTCGAACAACGTGAAGGCAGCATCAAAAGCGTGTCACACGAGACATTGACGGCCGCACGGGTTTTGGCCGATCAGCTCGCGACAAATATGGAGGCATTGGTGGTTGGACCTCCGGGTGTAGACGTCTCACCCGCCGGCGCCTTCGGTGCCGACAGCGTGGTAGCAATCAGCAGTCAGGATCTCGCGTTGTATCAGCCGAGTGCGTACGCTGCCGCCGCCGTTGACCGTGTTAAGAGTCAGGAGCATCAGGTCGTTGTCGTGGCCGCCACGGCAATGGGCAAGGATCTGGCTCCCCGAATTGCAGCGCGGCTCGATTGTCCGCTTGCTGTCGATGTTACGACGCTCGGATCAAGCGACGGAAAAATCGAAGTCACACGGCCCGTGTACTCAGGCAAAGCATTTTACACGGTGGCCATTGATGCGCTCCCGTGTGTCATTTCACTTCGCCCCAATGCTTTCACTGCGGTTAAACGCGCCGGCAGCGCAAATGTCGAGGAACTCGCCGCTCCGGTGGTTGACGAACGGGTCAAGACCATCGTAGTCAAAGAGCCGGAAACAGCCCGTCTCGATGTAGCAGAAGCGGGCATCGTCGTTAGCGGCGGCAGAGGCCTGAAAGAGCCGGACAACTTTAAACTGTTAGAAGAGTTGGCCGACGCCATTGGCGGGTGCGCCGTGGGTGCGTCGCGCGCCGTGGTCGATGCGGGGTGGCGTTCGCATGCCGATCAAGTTGGTCAAACGGGCAAGACCGTAAGTCCACAGCTTTAT
>JAZDDD010000607.1:0-4277 GCA_036679545.1 Gemmatimonadota bacterium
TTTGGTGTGAGATCGACCAACTCACCCGCCCGCCTCACCTCCCGGCTCGACGTATCAATCGTCAAGTCGGCAATCGTCAGCACCGGGGAGACTAACGCTCTGGGTCTTCGGCCGAGTGCTTCCACCCTGGCCAATAGTTCGTCAAACGAAAATGGTTTGGTTACGTAGTCGTCCGCACCTTTACGCAACGCATGCACTTTAGAATCAACGGCGTCCTGCGCCGTCAACACCAGCACAGGCGTTGCAACGCCACGATCACGGAGTGTTTGCAGCACTTCCACCCCCGTCATCCCGGGCAGTCGCAGATCCAAAACAATGACGTCGTATTCGCCTCGTGAGGCGCGATCGAGACCGTCGAGACCGTCATCCACGAGATCGGTTTGGATCTGTTGCTCTTCCAAACCACGACGCACGTATTGACCAACCGTAGGATCGTCCTCGACAACAAGCACCTTCACGACAGAACCTCATCTTGCGGTCGCTCCGACACCGGCGCAGTGATCGGAAGAATGACACGGAAGGTAGTGCCACGTCCCAATTGCGAATCGGCCAACACCCGCCCACGATGCTCTTGGACCATGGCGTAACAAATGGACAACCCCAGCCCCGTTCCGCGACCCGGGTGCTTCGTTGTGTAAAACGGTTCAAATATCTTGCGCAGGTCCTCGCGAGCGATCCCGAAACCCGTGTCTGTAAATGCGACAACCAGTTCGTCTTCCCGTTCTGGGTTCCGCGCTGTGGAAACCGTTAGCGTGCCCTTGCCCTCCATGGAATCCAACGCATTCAGCATGATCGTCAAAAACACTTGTATCAGTTGCTTGGCATTTGCATACACGGGCGGAAGCCCTTCGTCCAATGCGAGGACCAACTCGACACCTCGATAGTTGTCGTGGTGTTTTATGAGGAACAACGAATCTTCGACAATCGGGTTGATGCCTTCGGTTTGTTTCTTTTGAGCTTTTGGATGTGAGAAATCTAACAAACCATCGATGATGGCCTGACAGCGTTCCAGCTCAGAATCGATGATCCGAAGATACTCATCGAGTGCTTGCTGTTGGGACGGCGAAAGATCCGGTGTTCGCACGGTCAACGCCTCGACACAGGCGCCGATCGTGGCCAACGGGTTGTTCAGCTCGTGCATGACACCGGCTGCCAACTGTCCGACAGCCGCCAGCTTCTCCGTTTGCGAAATCTGTTGTTGGATGGTCTTCCATTCGGTCACGTCCTCACCCACGGTGATGACGTGTGTGATTTCCTTGTCGTCCAGGCGCATCGGGATCTTACTAATGCGAAAGTGACGCACCTCGCCGTCGATGGTGGATTCCATATCCATCTGTTCCATCTCGCCGGTTCGAAAGACCTGCTCAAACTCCCGTTGCAACAACGTGCGGGGTTGCCGCGTCAGTACCTCAAAAACATCACGACCGATTACTTCCTCCCGATCAATGCCCTGGGTGCCGGTTTCACGCTTTCGGTTCCACGCCTGAATACGATAGTCTCGATCGACCACGTACAGGCCAACCGGTAACGAGTCGACAATACGGTCGGTGAAACGCCGGTGGGCATTGATTTCTCGCGTACGCGACGCCACCTCTGTCGCGAGGTCTTCTGACAGTTCGGTGGACGCCAGCCACAGCGCCAACAGATGCGCGACGGAATCGAGTAATACCTCTGATGCCGGCAATGCGCCGGCTTCAGCCTTGGTGCGCAACAGGCCCAATGTCTTTCCTTCGGCCATGAGCGGAAGACGCGTTTCGCCCTTGTTTGTATCGACGGCGGACAACCACTCCGCAGTATCAGTTACCTGCGCATCCTCGGACGCGGCACCGACCGGCACGAAAACGTCGCCCGTTCGTGCCCTGACCCACAACTCACATTCCCGTAGTGGAAGACTTCTCCGCATGAACTCCGCAGCTCTTCTGAGAAGCATGTCCGATCCAATCGCCGACGCCAGCACCTTGGCAAGGTCGGCGACGAACTGAAGATCGGAAACCGCGGAATGGGGTGTTGTCACGTAGCGAACCTGTTCAGGTCACCTTTCTCAACTCCGCGAGCAATTCCGCGTTGTCTCTCTTTTCGCCGAGTTCTTTTTCCGAGTGGGTCCACCGAATCACACCGTCTTTCCCTACGATGAAGTAGGCCCGGGCGGAAAAAAAGTGTTCTTCGAGCAAGGTGCCATAGGCTCGGCAGGCCTCACGTTTGAAATCGCTCAGCAAATCGACCTGGATGTGGTGTTTCGTCCGGAACTCGTGGAGTGTAGGCATCGAATCTACGCTCACACCGAACACCCTGGCCCCCTCCGTCTTGAACGCGCCGAAATCTTCTGTGATGTCACACATTTCCGCCGTACATGTCCCCGTAAACGCAAGCGGAAAGAAGGCCAACAGCACCTTGGTCTCGCCGCGAAAATCCGACAAGGTAACGTTACCCCCTGCGGTAGACGGCAAGACGAAATCGGGTGCTTGATCACCTACTTGCGGGCCGTTGCCTTCCATACGATTCTCCCTCTCCTGGATGAGCGCGTTGTCGGCCCCGATGTTAACCAGGACGTTCGGCGCCGATCAATTTCGCGACCGCGTGTTCCGGAGGCAACCTGTCTTGCACGCCCAAACCGCGCATGCTATTAACCACGACCGTTTTTCGACTCCCGAGGAGCAACTGAATCATGGCACAAGAAACCCCTGACCTTCCGTATGCCCATGACGCGTTGGAACCACATATCGACACACGGACGATGGAGATCCATCACGGGAAACATCACAACGCCTACGTGACTAAACTGAACGACGCGCTGGACAAGCATTCCGAGTTGCATGGTCGCACCGTGGCGGACCTACTCACCAACATCGAAGCCATACCCGAAAGTATCCGCACGGCGGTCAGGAACAACGGTGGCGGTCACGCCAACCATACACTTTTTTGGCAAATCATGAGCCCAGACGGCGGCGGCGCACCGGGGGGTAGCCTCGCAACGGCCATCGATAACACGTTTGGAAGCTTTGGCGAATTCCAGAAGAAATTTGCCGCCGCTGGAGCCACACGTTTTGGAAGCGGGTGGGCATGGCTCGTCGTGAGTGGCGGAACACTAGAAGTTTCCAGCACGGCAAATCAAGATTCGCCTCTCATGGACGGCAAGAGCCCGATCCTGGGCTGCGACGTGTGGGAACATGCGTACTACCTCAACTATCAAAACCGACGCCCCGATTACATAGCGGCGTGGTGGAACGTCGTGAATTGGGATGAAGTGCAGCGACGGTACGACGACGCATCCAGCGGGTCTTAGCCCGCGCGGCCGTCCACCTTATGGTCCAATCGTGCAAACAACGCTGTCAATTTCCGCGACAGGTGACCGTGGTCCAACGGCTTTGTAAAAAACCCTAGGAGGTCAAGACTCTGCATTTCTTTGACGATGCGGTGATCGTCCTGAAGTACGGACACGACGATGACCGGCAGCGATGCAAAATCCGGATCTGACCGCAAATACCGTAGGGTGTCGAGACCGTCCATGTGCGGCATCAGGACATCAAGAACCAACACATCCGGTCCGATGTCGCGCACCTGCTGAAGACCGTCCACACCTAGTTTTGCCTCCACAACGCGACACCCCAGCTGTTCCAGCACGGCTTTCATTAGAAACCGCGCCGTTGGATCGTCGTCAACTATAAGCGCCGTACGGCTTTCGGTATTGTCGATCATTCCTCTCCATATTTGAACAAGCCGTTGGGCACGGCGTTTGCTGCTTCGCCAATCGTCATGACCTCCTCCATTCCGACAAACGGCGTATTATCCTGTCGTTCGTCGTGACCGGTCTAGGCAAATCACCCTTGAAACGGTGCGTACCGGATGTTGGAAGCCAAAACTGAGATACCACGTTGGATGCCAACTGATCGCCGGGCCGGTCAAGATCGGCGCTCGGTCGAACGGCGTAGACTGGCCATTGAAGTACCGACGGAGCGGCGAAAATCCGACCGTCGCCAAGATCAAAGACGCAGCGGAACGGAACGTCGTACCCAGGCGTCCGCTCCATCGGAAGCGGCGGCGCGACATACGCTGCTTCCCTATTCACGCGGTGAAGCAGAACAATTAAAGCTGGGCATACGCGCCGGCAAGCCCGCCTGCCCGTCCTGCGGCCAGGCGACCTCGGAGGGCCCCGCCCTCACCCGCGGCGACCATTCGGTCCGAGAGTATCGTTGCATGCCATGCCGTAAGGGTGTCATGGTCCGCCAGGGATAACCCATCCCTACAAGCTAAAAGCCACCGAACCGGAATGTCACGCC
>JAZDDD010000608.1:0-3308 GCA_036679545.1 Gemmatimonadota bacterium
TGGAAACCCACTTCGTGATAGCCTGACGATTGCAGCGGCGGTTGGAGATGGGTCCTATGTGTCGGGCACTCTCAGCTTCGACCTGACCGACGTCACAATGATTCCAGCGCTTGCGACTGCCATCGCGAGTGGTACGGTTACGGCCGCCCAAGCGGTCTTGACGCCAACGGTGGTAACCGATGCCGTGCTTGCGGGTGGTGCGGGCGACATCATCGTCCGACGTCTCAGCGGTGATCTTGATCCCAATTCTACACCCGAGCTGGCGTTGGCCGTCGAAGAGTTTGAAGAATTGAGTGCCGACGATATTGACTTCGATGATCTCGAGGACGCCATCCAATCGTCCACATTGAATGATGGCACCATCGTCCTTACGATCACCAACTCAGCCGACGTTCCTGTTGAACTGTCTAACTTCACGGTGGGTGTCGTAGAGTTGGACGCACAAGGTCAAATTCCGCGTGACGGCAGCGGGAACCCAATTTACGCGGCGGATTGTAGTGGTTTGCCAACGGTGCTCGTTGCGGCTCCGGGTCTTACAACGTTACCGATTCCCCGACGTGGCACCACCAGCGTGTCTTTAGGGGCGTCGTCCGTCGTTGACTGTTTGGTACACAATCTCATTGATGATGATCGCGTGGCTCTCCTGGCTGTAGGAACCGCCACAGCGGGCGATGGTTCGCAGGCGACGATAACCCGTCAGGATGAGGTAATGGTCGCGATCGATGTTGTGGTTGGTTTAGACCTCACGATCCCCCCGACCGGTGTCACCTTCACGCGCAATCAGACCGCCGACGGTTTGGATTTGAGTGATGCCGATGCCGCGGATCTGACCAGCCGATTGATTTCCGCGAGTCTTGTTGCCGTCGCTGAAAACTCAACGCCATTCATGGTCGATATCGAAATTGCCATAGTGCCCGACTCGGTGGGGGACAATGTGGACATTTTCACGAGACCGGACGCCGTGTTGCTCGACATGGTTTCTCTTTCCAATGCACCCGTCGATGCGAATGGACGCCCCACAAACAGCGTCACCGACAACGTGTCGTTTTCGATTGAAGGTCAGGATCTTCGTGTGGTTCTTGGACGGATCTACACAGCTGGCATACGTATGCGACTCTCCCCGCGCTCCGACGGCGGAACGAGAGGCGCGATTCGACCGCAGGACGGGATCGGCATCGACGCCAGTGTAGAAATAGAAGTGAGAAGGGGGAGTTCATGAGATCGCGGCTAGGGGTTTTCGTGGTACTAGCGGCAATGGCCGCTCCGTTGCAAGGGCAAACCGTTCCTGATGATTCGCCCTCGCGACGTATTTCAATGGGTTACCGGCGCACACCAATCTTTGGTGTCGATCCGTTCCGCCATGTGATGATTCCCCATTGGGGGTTCGCCGTCACGGGAGGCGGCACTGGTGGCAACAACGCATTGAACTTGCGGGATATCGGCGCGCTTTCGTACTTGAGTTCTGAAGACGAAGTGCGTATTGGCGATGTCATCGACGCTTTGTCTCTCGTGCCACGCGGGCAGGGTGTAGTGGGCACCGGACAAGTCGAAGCCGGCACGCACCTGGGTCTGTCACTCGGCTCGCGTCTCACACTTGGTTTTTCTGCTTCTGGTCGTGGGTACGGTTCGTTCGAGTTAGACGATGATGGTGTGGCGTTGCTGCGAGATGGCAACGGCGCGCGCCAAGATTTTACGTTGGGGCAATCGCACGCATCTGCGGTAAGCACCGCTGAACTCGGTGCGCATTCGGTTATTCGACTTGGTTCGCCTAACACGATGCAACTCGCACTGGGATTTGGCCTGCGTTATGTGCGACCCGCAGTTTTGTTCCAAGCCCGTTCGCTTATTGAAAACGGTGGAATGATCAGAGCCACCGGCGATAGCATCTCGGCCAACCTCGCAGTCGAGGTACTCAGCACCCTGCCGTCTGGTGGTACAGATTTCTTTTCCGACCTCACCGATCGCATACGCGGAGATATGGGTGGCTCGGGCAGTGTCTTGGGTGATCTCCTGGTTCGCGCACAGTGGTCCGGCTTCGCGATAGAGGGCATGATCATCAACATCGGTAGCCGCGTCAACTTCACCCAGGTGTCACGCCGTTCCGATTCGCTTGACATCGCTACAACGAACCTGGACGATTTGCGGGAGAGTTTTGACAGTCTAAACTTTGACGTTCGTGATTCGGTCGACATGTCCGTGATGTTACCGCGTGTCGCGCGTGCATCGGCATCGGTTTGGGCCGGTTCCATACTGCAGTTGGACTTTGCCGCCACCGGAAGCCTGGGTGGGGACATCGAACTGCCGTTCGTGTTCGACGTGGGGTCGACTCTACGGCTCATCCGTTGGATACCGTTACGCGCCGGTGTGATCCTCGGCGGGCGTCAGGGAACCGGATATTCAGGTGGGTTTGCCATCGAGTCCAGAAACTTCTTGTTCCAAGTATCCGGCCAATCTCTGGGTGGTTTGTTTCAGGAAGCGACGGGGCTTGGCGGTCGGTTCGATTTCGGGTTCTTCTTTTAGAAGCCAGCAAACAGGTTCTCTTTGAAACGACCGTTTTGTCAACAGGCGGTCGTTTTTTAAGTCGTTATGTTTCAACGGCTTAGATGGGTCCGATGACCGGGCTGGCCTGGCCGCCGGAACCGTTGCGATGAAACCCCTCCCGGCAACGGAGCCACGAAATCCACTGAATCCACGGAAGGTGAACGCCGAAGTCCGTTGGGAGTAGGAGAGAAAGAAAAGACGCTCATTCTTTCCGTGGATTCCGTGGCAGCTGTTGCGGATCGTGTAGACGGACGGGCTCCGGCCAGACGACGAACGGCCATGGCCACCGGCCGTTAAACGCAAATTCCTCGAGACTGCATGCCACTGCCAACTGCAACCTGCCGGCCGTATCTTATGTTGCTCAACAAACCGAATCGGAGCAGCACGTGCGACTTCCAACGACGCTCGACATAAAATCGATGCTCAAAACGACCGCATGCGTGTGCGGCGGTCTGCTGGCGGCATGTGGCGGAGATGAAGAAGCCGGCGGCGAGACGATGGCCGCAACCGTGTTGGCACCCGAGCCTGGCGAAGACTTTTTTTCAGGGATCCGCCAGCTGACGTTCGGTGGTCAAAATGCGGAAGCGTATTTTTCGGCAGATGGTTCGCAACTCATCTTCCAGCGAACCGGCACAGATGAAGCGTGCGACCAACAATACATCATGAACATCGATGGATCGGACATGCGACGTGTTTCGTCGGGTCTTGGGCGAACAACGTGTGGATATTTCTACCAGGGGGACGAGCGCATTGTTTACTCGAGCACC